>JBPCTY010000174.1:0-8014 GCA_051011415.1 Acidimicrobiia bacterium | reverse complement strand
CCCCGATGCCGAGGCGCGGCTCGGCACAGCGTTGGTTCAGCTGTCGGCGCTCCCAGACGGCGAAGCGTTCGCTGCTCAAGTGACCACAGCCCGTGGAATCATGGACATCTGATCGCCATGGAGACTCAGCGGTACGCCGTCTTCCTACGAGCCATCAATGTCGGAGGACGGCGAGTCAAGATGGATGATCTCCGGAGCGTCTTCGTAGGCGCGGGGTTTCCAGACGCGCAGACCTACATCGCTTCGGGCAATGTGGTGGTGAGTGCGAAGATGCCACCCGATCGTGTCCGCATCGAGACAGCCATCGAATCCGAGCTCGGGTTTGCTTCGGAGGCATTCGTGCGGAGCGAAGATCAGACCCGGTCAATTCTTGAGCGGGTGCCTTGGGATACCTCCGACAACCTGGTCGAGGTCTCGTTTCTGCAGGACGCCCCCGCTGACGTAGATGCACGGCGGCTGGAGGCCATGGTCGTCCAGCCAGAGCAGCTGGTCGTTTCGGGTGCTGAAGTGTTCTTTCTCCGGGAAGGCAAGGGTGTCGACACGAGACACAAGGAGTCGGTCACCAGCGCGACTCTTCACCGCGTGACCACCCGAAGAGGTATCGCAACAGTAGAAAAGATCGCTGCGAGATTCTTCGGTCCGTAGGACCTAGATGCTATGCAGCACCGTTTGTCGGCCGTCGAGCCAGGTACAGATGTCCCCGTCGAACCAGGCGTCCTGTTCGACCATGATGCGCACCTGAGCGCCGCCCCATTCATCAACGGGTACGGCAACCGAGAGCTCGATCGAATACGCGGAATTCGGCTGCAGCCTGTGATCGCCGGCTCCAGGCACCCCGTCTTGTTGGTCCCATAGGCCGATGGTCATGCCGGCGCCATGGCCGTGGATACCAATGCTGTGTGTGTAGATGAGCGCATCGATGCTCTCGGACTCCAGTTGACGCAAGGTGTTTGAGAGGATCTCGTTGCCCGTGGCGCCCTTGGCGAAACACGACAGCAGCACATCTTGGGCTCGATTCGCTGTTCGCAGGCCTGCGGACAGACCAGCTGGTGGTTCTGAATCGTTGCCAAGAACGTACGCATGCTCCTGTTGGTCTGTGCACAAGCCTTCGTGAACGATGCCAAAGTCGACGTGAACGAGGTCGCCGGGTCGTATCACCGAGTCGATCGGGCCGTCGCGCTGGATGCTCACCGATGGTTGGAACCAGGTTGGAATCCCCTCGTCGTGCAAGGTCTGGCGATACCACCAGACAAGATCGTCAGTCGTGGTCTCGCCTGGAAATATCGCCTCACTGCTCAGCCCACGCCGCAGGTACCTGTGAGCCAGAGAGACCGCTTCCACGTAGGTGGAACGCTCCTCCGGAAGCCGCGTCTCCAACCAGCGGATTCCGAGGGTGCCTCCGTCGACGACGCGGCTCGCAAGGTGATCCGGGAGTGCCGCGAGCAGAGCCTCGTACTCCGTGGCGGTGAGCCCGTCGGCATGGGCCTGGGCTTCGGATCGCCCCACGGCAATGGCCGAAGGGTCGAGCGCGTGGATGGTCTCGACGAGACGGGCCCACTGATCGGGTTCGTCCTCGGGATCCCACTCCGATCGAAACAAGTCGCCGACCGGGTATCGGGCGATCGCAAATCGATCGTCGCGAGTCAGAACAAGAATTGTGCGGCGACGAGCCGAAAGCCACTCGGCTGGGAGCATCGATGCGAGTACCGGATCCTCGGCATACTCGCGACCGATCAGAATCCAGCAGTCGACGCCGTTCTCATCAAGGAGCTCAGGTACGAGCTGGTCCAGTCGGCGCTGAAGCAGCGAGTTGTATCGAACCGCCGAGGTCCGGAGATCGGTCAACGGACGGGACGTCCGAGTTGATCCCTTTCCTCGTCCATCCGAGCCAGCTCAACCTTCCCGGGTATCACGATCGACGGGTCGGTTCGGAAATCGAGATCAGGATTTCTGTCGTCGTAGTCCACCGCGTTCAGGATCGTCTTCATCGCGTTGAGCCTTGCCTTGCCCTTCGAGTTCGACCGAATGATCGTCCAAGGCGCGCTTCCGGTTGACGTGCGTTCGAGCATGCGGTGTTTCATCTCGGTGAACTCGTTCCAGTATTCCTGAGCTTGGACGTCAATCTCGCTGAGCTTCCATTGACGGAGTGGATCGGTCCGTCTGCGGCTGAACCGGTCGGCCTGTGTCTCCTTGTCGACGCTGAAATAGAGTTTCACGAGTACCGTGCCCTGCCGTACAAGGTCCTTCTCGAAGCCCACGACACCCCTGAGGAAGTCGCGGTACTGCTTCTTCGTGCAGAAGCCAAACACAGGTTCAACCATCGCACGGTTGTACCAGGAGCGATCGAAGAGAACCATCTCACCGCCAGCAGGGAAACGCTCGACGTAGCGCTGGAAATACCACTGCGTGCGTTGCTCATCTGTCGGCTTGCCAAGAGCCACGACCCGGTAGCGCTTCTCATTCATGAACCGCGTGATGCGCCGAATGGTTCCGCCCTTGCCAGACGCATCGCGTCCTTCGAAGATGACGATCATCGGTATCTGCTCGGCCTCAAGATGGCGCTGCAGTTTCAAGAGCTCAATCTGGAAGGGACGAAGGGGTTGGTCCTTCTCGAGGCGCTGTTCCAGCTTGGCATTCTCGGCTTCAAGCTGCTCCACCCGCGCCACGAGGTCAGCATCGCCGCTGATCGTGTGATGTGTGTGCTCGTCGGCCACCAAGGCCCAGCCTCCTCCGAGTAGGTCGCCATCGTAGCAGCGGCTAGTGCGATTCGGGATAGAGATGGAGAGAACCCGGAGCCCGCCCCAACTGCAGTCTCCGGGTCTCTCTGCGGTTCGGATGCCATGTGCAGCACCCGCTCGATGCGTTCAACTAGGCATCTACATAGAACCTTAGTACGGGACTAGGGATTACGCAACTGGGAGGGTGTACGAAGCGTCGAGCACTGTGGCAAGGTATGGCTCATGACTGAACGCCAGATGCCGCAATGGCGAGAGATCTATGCGTTGCTGATGTCCGGACGGTCGGACACAGATCGACGAACCAGATCACTCGCCCGGCTCGCCGGTATCGAAGACCTTCGACTTCGCGCGAGACGTCGGACGCCTCGTGCAGTGTTCGACTATGTCGACGGCGCCGCTCAGGATGAGGTCAGTCTCGACCGATCACGGGCTCTCTATCGAGACCTTGAGTTTCAACCCCAGGTACTTCGTGACGTCAGCACGGTCGACACGTCGGCTGAGATCCTCGGGAGGAGGTCCACGTTCCCGTTCGGATTCGCTCCAACCGGCTTTACGAGGATGATGCATCATGAAGGTGAGACGGCCGTAGTGCGTGTCGCCGAACACGTACGGATCCCATACGCCCTTTCAACGATGGGAACCACCACTCCCGAAGATGTCGCCGCTGCAGCACCTGATGCAGACAAGTGGTTTCAACTGTACGTCTGGCGGGATAGGGATCTCTCGATGTCCCTGGTAAAACGGGCAAGAGAGAGCGGCTTCAGAGTCTTGGTCCTCACTGTTGACCTGCCGGTGGGCGGCGACCGTAGACGTGATGTGCGAAACGGCCTCGCAATACCTCCCTCGGTCTCGACAAGGGCAATCGTGGACGGTGCGCTCCATCCGAACTGGTGGATGAACTTTCTCACAACTCCCTCGTTGGAGTTTGCGACGCTCACGGAGACCGGTGGAACAGTTGCCGATGCGACCGATGTGCTGTTCGATGCTGCCCTCAATGACAACGATCTTGAATGGTTGCGAACGCAGTGGGATGGCCCAATTGTCGTGAAGGGTATCCAGACGGTCGGTGATGCGGTACGGGTAGTGGATCTCGGCGCTGACGCCGTGGTGCTGTCCAACCACGGAGGGCGACAGCTCGACCGAACCACGATCCCGCTTCGACAACTTGGGCCAACGCGAACAGCTCTTGGCGACAGCGCTGAGATCTACATCGATGGCGGGATCATGAACGGTGCGGACATTGTCGCTGCGATCGCTCTCGGAGCGGATGCTTGCTTCGTCGGTCGTGCGTACCTGTACGGCCTGATGGCTGGCGGAGAACGAGGTGTTGCGAGGGCTGCCGAGATTCTGTGCAACGACATTCGTAGGACGATGCAGCTGTTGGGAGTGACGTCGGTCAACGATCTCCATCCCGATCTGGTGAGACTTCCAACGTGAAAGCTGCCGTCTTCGAGGAATTTGGTGGCCCGGTGGAGATTCGAGAAGTGCCGGAACCTGCGCCACCTGCAAAAGGGGTGGTCCTCAAGGTCGGTGCGAATGGAGTGTGCAGGTCGGATTGGCATGCCTGGATCGGTCACGACCAGAGCATCACCGTTCCTCATGTGCCGGGTCACGAGTTAGCCGGGGAAATCGTTGCTCTGGACAGCGCTGTTGAGGGCTTCTCGCTCGGGGACAGGGTCACCGTACCGTTCGTGCTCGGGTGCGGCGCCTGCGCTCAGTGTGCTGCACAGAATCAACAGGTGTGCGACAACCAGTATCAACCGGGCTTCGGCGGGTGGGGCTCCTTTGCTGAGTATGTGGCACTCCCCTACGCCGATGAGAACCTGGTGCTCCTCCCCGACAGCATGTCAATGTCGACAGCCGCCGGTCTCGGCTGCCGTTTTGCGACCAGCTTTCGGGCTGTCGTCGATCAAGGGCAGGTGAAGGAAGGCGATCACGTCGCGATCTGGGGCTGCGGCGGTGTGGGGCTGTCCGCCGTGATGATTGCGTCCGCACTCGGCGCAACTGTTCACGCAGTGGACATTGATCCCGGAGCTCTTCAACTCGCAACGCAGGCAGGGGCAGCGTTCACATACCGGGTGGAGGAAGGCGCCGACGTACCGGCGGCGATCAAGGCAGCAACAGGTGGCGGCGCATCAGTCTCGATCGACGCACTCGGTTCGCAGTCAACGTGTACCTCATCTATCCGATCTCTTCGCAAGCGCGGCAGACACATCCAAGTAGGCCTGATGCTCGGCGACGACGCTCAGCCGGTCATTCCGATGTGGCGCCTTCACCTCAATGAGATCGAGCTCTTTGGTGCGCACGGGATGCAGGCGTGGCGGTACCCGGCAATGTTGGACATGGTTGGATCTGGTGCCCTCAATCCCCAGGCGCTCGTAACCGAACGCATAGCCCTCTCACAGGGCGCTGAACACCTCACACGTATGGCCGACTTTCCGGGCAGCGGGTTTGTCGTCATCGACGACTTCACCGCCTAACCATGTCGCCTCACACGGCGCGATCGGGTTAGCGTCGCGTGTCAGAAGTAGCGAAGGGATGGCAAAGATGGGCGACATCGGGTTTGTAGGGCTCGGCATCATGGGTGCAGGAATGGCGGCGAACCTGGTTCGGGCCGGCCACGATGTAACCGTCTGGAATCGAACGGCCTCTCGTGCAGACCCGGTGGTGGAACTCGGAGCGACGCTGGCTTCAACGCCCGAGGAGGTTGCGGCGGTTCATGATGTCGTGATGGTGTGCGTCTCCGACACTCCGGACGTCGAGGCTGTCGTCTTCGGTCCACACGGCATCGCGTCTGGACTCTCCGAGGGTGGTCTGGTGATGGATCACTCAACGATCAGTCCGGTGGCGACGAAGCAGATGGCTCAACGGATCGAATCGACCGGAGGCCACTGGCTCGACGCCCCGATTTCTGGAGGTAGCGAAGGTGCCGTCAATGCGACGCTCAGCATCATGGTTGGCGGCGACGAAGCACAGTTCGCCCGTGCACTTCCATACATGGAGGCGATTGGAACCACGATTACACACGTGGGACCTACAGGAGCGGGCCAACTCGTCAAGGCGGTCAATCAGATCCTTGTTGTCGTCAACCAACTCGCGGTGTCCGAGGCGCTCCTACTTGCCGAAGCGGGTGGACTTGACCTTGCGACCACGATTGAAGCGGTGAAGGGCGGCGCTGCTGGTTCGTGGATGCTTGCAAACCGTGGCCCGCAGATGATCGAACGTGATTGGACCCCCGGATTCACGATCGATCTGCAGCAGAAGGACCTCCGCATCGTGCTCGATACGGCAGACGCAATGGGGACTCCAGTACCAGGAACATCACTGGTGTTTCAGCTGTATCGGGCGCTCCAAAATCAGGGACTTGGCGCCGAGGGCAATCATGCGCTTGTCAGAGCGCTCGAAGACATGAGTGGGATATCCGTAGGTGACGATGACTGAGAAGGAAGCCCACGAGGTTGGCGTCGGTTCACACCCAGAGCCGTGGCCAAACGATGACCGGTTCGACCGTGAGCTGCTCGCAGGAGGAGATCGCCGGAACGTCCTCGACGAGTACCGCTACTGGACTCGTGAAGCAATCACAGCCGATCTGGATACAAAGCGCCACGCGTTTCATGTGGCCATCGAGAACTGGCAACATGACTTCAACATCGGATCCGTTGTTCGGAACGCAAACGCCTTCCTATGCCACACCGTTCACATTGTCGGCAAGCGACGCTGGAATCGCCGAGGCGCCATGGTCACGGATCGATACCAAAACATCGAGCATCTCGCCTCCGTAGACGAGCTGGTCACGTTCGGAGCAAAGAGTGACCTCCCCATCATCGGGATCGACATCGTGGAGGGATCCCAACCCATCGAGCAAGCGCATCTTCCGGAACGTTGCATTCTTGTGTTCGGACAGGAGGGACCGGGCCTCTCACCCGAAATGATCGACGCATGCGAGTCGGTGCTTCACATCACGCAACACGGTTCGACCCGGTCGATCAACGCGGGGGCCGCAAGCGCCGTGGCCATGTACGCATGGTGTCTCCAACACGCCGCTCGCTAGCGGGCGACGTCGACCCTTTCGTAACCGTGAATCACGAAGGTTGGATGCCGCTTGGGTTCGGAGAGCAGACGTAGCTCCGGATACTCCGATGAGAGAATGTCGACAGCCGTGCCAACTTCGAGACGCGCAAGCGGCGCACCAATACAGTGATGAATCCCCCAGCCGAAGGTGACATGCGTTGGATCGCCTCGGGTGAGATCAAGCGTGTCTGGGTGCGACCACTTCCGAGGATCTCGGTTTGCCGAACCGAACAGCATGCCTACTTTGTGGCCCTTGGGTATCGCCGCACCCGCAACCTCGAAGTCATCCACCAGTACCCAGCGCTCGAACATCTGGAGGGGCGAATCGAAGCGGAACATCTCTTCTGCTGCCACCTTGCCCTTGACCGCTCCCTCACGCAGTAGTGCCCACTGATCGGGATGCTGCAGAATCGCGGTGACGCCATTTCCAAAGGTGTTGACAGTCGCTTCGTGGCCAGCATTGAGCAGGAGCACGACAGTCGAGACGATCTCCTCGTCCGTGAGCCTTCCGTCCTCGGTTTCGACGGTGCAGAGCCCAGAGATCAAGTCGTCCCGTGGATCGCTGCGTCGTCGTGCAAGAAGCTCCCGTGTCCACGCATCGAACTCTGCTGCGGCGGAGACAGCGGCCTCGGCTTGCTGTGGGGTGGTGTCCAACTCGTACATCTTCACGATGCGGTGGGACCAGTCGAGCATCTTGTGTCGGTCCTCGTACGGTGCTCCGAGCAGTTCGCACATGACGAGCACAGAGAATGGCTGGGCGAAGTCAGCAAGAAGATCGAATCCGTTTGGATCCGTCTGCTCCATCAGATCGCGGACGATCTCTTCCATTCTCGGTTGAAGTCCGGCAACGCGCTTTGGAGTGAACTCCCTCGAAAGCAGCGATCGGATGCGGGAGTGCTCGGGTGGCTCCAGCTGCAGCAGAGACCAGCGCTCAACGTCAAGAAACGGTGTGAGCTCGACTGGTGGCGGTGCCACACCGACTTCATCGTGCGTCATCACATGCTCGAACGTTCGACCGAGACGCCTGTCACGAAGAGTCGCAGTCACGTCGTCGTGTCTGGTCAAGAACCAGAGCGGTGGTTCTCCCTCGTGGCGGTCGGCAGCGAATATCGGCGTTTCTTCGCGTACCGCATTCAGTGTCGGGTACGGATCCTGTTGGAAGTCTGAATCGCTGAAGTCAATCATTGCTTCAGCCTAGAGGGAGC
>JBPCTY010000173.1:0-5408 GCA_051011415.1 Acidimicrobiia bacterium | reverse complement strand
GGAGGGAGGTTCGGAGAAGTCGACACCACCGATGTGCCTTGGGTTCTGAGACGGACCCCTTCTTCCAGTTACAGGAAATCGGTTCCTGGATTACAGAGGCTCAGCTTGTTGGTGCGCAATGATGCCGGATATGCGTGGCTTGCCCGCCCGGGCGCGCGACCGAATGCTCAACATGCGGTCGACCGATCGCAGGGTTGGGGCGCAGGACCGTTAGCCCTTCACGTGAAAGCTTCCGTGGAGTAGGCCCCACCTTCCACGCGCATGAGCAATGTGAAGGTGATCCACGAAGTCGGTTGAGTCGATCCGGACCGTGGCGACGGACCCAACAACGTCGTCAATCGTGATCGTCCATTCAGCTGTGGCATCAGGAGATCGCTTGGCGCATATCTCGGCCATGTGCGTCCCCGAGTAGACAGCCATGCCGCCGTCGGGAGTGAAGACACGCTTCACACACTCGTCGTGATACGCACCGAGGTGTTGTTGAGGTCGAGCGAGATACCAGCCCTCGACATAGTCGGTTGCGGCCTGGGTGATGGCTTCAATTGAGGCGTCGGAGGCCTCGGCCCGTTGCGCCGGGCGTTCGTCGTAGGCAGCGTGAAGCAACTTCCAATCGCCCCTCGCCTTGACTACGTGGAGGTAATCAACCCATGCATTGGAGTAGAGGCGAACTGTCGCAATGTCTCCGATGACGTTGTCGATGAAGACTTCGAACTCGGGTTCGGTCGCTCTCGATGAGATTCGAGCCACATCGACCATTGACGCTCGGGTCTGGACAATCAGGTAGGTGACGTCGTCTTCGGTCAGCTCAAACGCCCGTTTGAGGCACTCGGGGTGGTAGGCCCCGTACGTCTGGTCCGGGTCGCGGCGGTAGTAGCCCTCGCAGTAGTCGGCTACCGCACGTCTGATCGCGACGAGATCTTGCTCGGAGGCAGAGTTGTTCGGTGTCGAGGTCATAGGAGTTCACCGATCATCTCTGCCGCCTTCTTGGCGCCGTTGGTCTCGACCGGCCGGTACTGGGTCTTCGAGCCGATGTGTGTCGCGATGGCCGTGGCGACGCCGTCGGGCGATGTGTCGTCGTAGTCCATGAATACTCCTGCCTGATATCGGTCGAGCCGCGCACGCACGTGGAGGTTCTGTTCGAAATGGTTCCGGAGCGGCACGTACATGAACGGAACGCCGGTCGCTGTGAGCTCCATTGTTGTGGTGAGCCCTCCTTGCACGATCGCAAGGTCTGCCGCCGCCAGGTGTCGGTAGAGGCGATCGACATACTCGTGGTACTCGACCCCAGGGACCTGCGGCAGCGACATTGGGTCGATGCGGGGCCCGGTCACCAGGATCATTCGAAGGTCGTCGACCTGTGCCTGCGCGGCGGGGGTCGCATTCGCAACGCGGGTGAGCAGATCAGACCCAACGCCTGAGCCACCGACCGACACGATGCATACTCGGTCGTCAGGGTTGTACCCGAGTTGCGCTCGCAGCGCCGCCCGATCCCCCAGTGCTGCTGGGTCGAATCCCGTGATGTAGCCGGAGAAGTCATAGTTCTCCTCGGTCCAGTCCCGGATGAGCGGGAGTCCTGGTCCGAAAGAGTCTGGCACGATGTCTTCTGGCGACCCGACGAAGATCGCCTTGTCGCGTATGCGTCCGTATCTGGCGACTTGCTCGATCATCTCGGCGTTGTAGTCGGCGGCCACGAATGCTTCTCGGTCGCCACCTTCTGGCATCGGCAGATAGCCCACGAAGTCGGTGAGCCAGGCGTATGACGTCTTTTTCAGGCTGGGGTTCTCGTGCAGGTGGTAGTCGAGCTCCCACGACTCGTCACCGATCACGACGTCGTATTGGCCGTCGGTCACCACCTCGTCGATGAGCATGAAGTTCGATAGGAGGATCTCGTCCATGGCTCGCAGAGCCTGAAATGCTGCGAGATCGTGTTCGCCGGACTCACCCTCGATGTGAGCAGACTCGCTGGCAAGGTGTGCCGAAGCCGCATGCACGGTTTCCCCTGCGCCGTGGAGCGCTCTGGTGACAGGATCCTGCGCAAGCCACTCAACATCGAGATCGGGGTGGACGCCCCGAAGCTCATTGACAACTGCAAGGTCCCGCCGTGCGTGCCCCAGGCCGATCGGCGAGGAGATCATCAGAGCCTTCTTGCGTCTCGGCTGCGCGACATGCCACGTAGCGTCGGGGCGCCCACGCCCGTGCACTCGATCTGCGTGGTCCTTGATCAGGTGGTTGAGACGAACCGGGTAGCGACTGGCAGGCGAGTGACCGGATCCAGCAACGATGGCGAGGCGAGAGTCTGGGATCAACTTGTGGAGGGCCAGCGAACTCTCGTGGTGGATGACGCGGTCCGCGTCGCCATGGATGAGCAGGCTGGGAACGTCGATCTGACGAACAGCGGACTCAAGATCTGCGACATCGTACGACGCCGGCGCAACAGCGCCTGCACCAATGACCTCTCCTGTCGTTTCCTCTGCCCACGCAACGCCGTCATCCCAGCCCTTCGTGGAGTGCGGGTCGGAGTGCACCTCTGCCATGAAGAACTCTGTGAAGTCAGCCCAGTCTGTCTTCCAGTAGTGGAGGTTGTATTTCTCCCACTCGCTGGGCTCTTCGATCTCATGGCCGAATGTGTCGGCGATTCCTCTGCGATCTGGCGGTGGGACGGCCCATGGGTGGGTGGAGGCGACGGCAACAAGCCCGTCTACGCGGTCGGGAGAGAGGGCCGTGAGATTGGTCGCGATGCTGCCACTGAGGGAGAAGCCAACTGCGATGCATGTTTTGGTTCCCGTTGCATCAAGCACGGCGACGGCGTCTGCTACTCGCTCGGCTGCCGTGTAGCGATCGGGATCGGTGGATCGGCTCGACCTTCCGTTCCCGATCGGGTCGTATGTGACTACCCGATAGTGCCGCGAGAGGTAGGGGATCTGGAACTTCCAACCGCGTGCGTGGATGATCTCCCAGGTCGGGATGAGCAGGATGGTTGGGGCGTCGTTGTCGTACACATCGAACGTGACCGTCGCACCGTTGCGTGTGACGGTGTCGGTGTGGTCTGGATAGCGCGCCCTCATTTGGACCGCTTCCCGTCTTCGAGTCTCACGAGCATCCGGTCGATCATGTCGAGAAGTTCCCGATGGCCGTCGGTCATGCCACCGACCGCTTCAAGCTGGAGACCAAGGTTGAAGGTCATCACGAGCGACACCACCGCATCAATGGGGAACTGGTCCGTATCGACGCCGTAGTCGTCCATGGCTCGTGTGAAGGCGTCGGTGAGGATGATCCGCCATTGGCGGTTGGTTTCTTGGAGACGGGTTTGGAGGTCGGGCCGGTTCCATGCCATTGCCTGCATCTCAAGCCACAGTTTCGAATACCCCGACTCACGGTCATCGGATTCGATGTAACCCATCGCCACACGCCACTTCTCCACGAACGGCAGGTCTTGTGCATAGAGGGCCCTTTGGCGTTCGAATAGTTCGTTACTGAACCGGTCGAACGACTCGACAAGCAGATTGTCAAGGGTCTCGAAGTGGTAGCGGACCAGGCCATGGTTCACACCAGCCTCCGCAGCAACGGAACGCACCGTGATCGCGGCATGTCCCTGGGTGATGAGTTGGCGTTCGGCTGCGTCGAGGAGCGCCGTGCGGGAGTCTCGGGGTCGGGTATCTGTCATACGGGCCAGTCTGGTCGATGCTTTTGGTTGATAAACCATATCATACGTATGTATAGTATTATACGTATGTATGATATCATACGGTCGTATAAGACGATTGGACAAGGGAGATACGAAATGGGCAGACGAACAGCGGGACGGAACGGTGCACGGCTAGGGCGTCTCGTCGCACGCAAACTCACGGAGACTGCATGAAATCCAGCCGCCTACTTCTATCTGTTCTCGTGACAATCGGCGTCCTGGCAGGCATGCTCATCGCTGTTAGCGCCGCAGCTACCGCGCAGACTGCAACTGGCGAGGTGGTGCTAACCGTCAAGTACGCCGTGCAGCTGGCCCCTGTCGGGACCTCGTGGTCGCTCGGCTACAAACCAGACGAACCGATGACACCGCGAAAGTCAGTTGTCCAGTTGCCTGACGGCACCAATACGGGCATCCGGCTTGCCACCTATTACAACTGGCACATCTCTAAGAACACTTGTCCGCTAGAGAACCCGGATTATCCCGACATGGCCTGGCCGGTGTACTCGAACCTTCAGCCCGCAACCATGTATATCGACAATGTGCGCTTCATCAAGCCGTCATGGGTATGGCACAGCGAGGAGTACTACTACGAGAATCGCGACGCGGGACCCCCACTGCAGACGGGACTCAACATTCGATGGGAAACGACCAAGTTTGGTTCGTGGTACATCGACCCTGACTCCATACGACCAGCGGAACCTGGGCTCGACGAGATCGAACGAGAGGCGATTCGTCGCCTTGGGGGTTCAAACTGGAAGGCGGATGGTCTCACGATCTCACCGACACGTGCAATCTGGGCACCCCAGATCATCAACGGGCATCAGGGACTTGGAACCGCGTACATGCAATTCGACCAGACCTACACGTGTAGCGAACTCTTTGACCCCATCGAGTAGGTCAACCGCATAGTGAGAACAGGGCCGTCGTGCAACGACGAGCCACGCATATCCGGCATTGTGCGCACCTCGTCCGGATTCGGCGGTTCACTCGTTCCGATAGCACGCATAAGTGCCGTTATGTGCGGAGGACTAGTGGGTGGCAGGCCCTGTGGCCTCACAGCCCGGCGAGGAGTTCGTCCAGGTTGCGGTAGCTCATCTCCATGCCGTCGGTCATGCCTTGAGCCAGCACAGCGTCGCGTGCTTCTCTAGACGAGTATTCGATGGTTGTGACGACGGTTGTGGCCGCACCGATCTCCTCGAAGCTGATAGTGACCAGCGAACTACCCGCAACCTCCGCCCCGGGACTGCCGTCACGAAGGCCCTCGGTGTGGACGATCTTTGAGTGTTGGCCGATTTCTCGGAACTCACCGACGAAACCGAACTCACTTCCGTCCGCTTCGTTCCGCCACCCGTACTCGTAGCTGCCGCCGACCCGGAAGTCAGACTCGCACACAGGCATGGTCCATCCAGGCGGCCCCAATAGCCAGCGCTTGACGAGCGCAGGTTCGGTCAATGCATTCCACACGAGGGTCAGAGACGAGTCGAAGCTCCTGCTGACAGCGACCTGCGTATCGGTCGGGGTTTGAACGGACAGCGTGCTCATGGGTTCCTTTCTGCGGACTTCCAATCACTCTATGTGGTGCTCATGACAGATTCTGCTCCGCGCCGCTCTTCCGATCCACGAAGGTCCGGCAGCATACGGACCAGCCTGCGAGCGCATATGTGCCGATCTGTGCGGGTCTAGTAGCGTCGAGACCGAGGCGCTGGCAGAGGTTCCTCAGAGG
>JBPCTY010000172.1:0-9878 GCA_051011415.1 Acidimicrobiia bacterium | reverse complement strand
CGACTACCTCGCAAGTGCAATGGCATGGCTCCTTCTCGTCGACACACCACGAAGCATCGTCGGGTTCGGGCCAGACATCAGGGACCGGGCGGCGATCATGGAAACCGCATGGGAGGCGTCGTGGGAGCGCGATGGCGAGAGCTTCCTTGCCGAAGGAATCTACGACCTGTGGAACACACGTACGGATCTTCCCCTCATGGTATTCAACGGGACCAGCGTGAATGACCCGTGCCGCTTCAACATCTCCGTCCTTGACGCCGCTGCACACGATGCGGGCCAGACGTGCACGTCGCTCGAGATCTTCGAAGGCCGCACGCAAGGCCTCGGTGGGGCGACAAGCCTGGCTGCTACGAAGGACCTCTCCGACTATCTGTGCGACGACCAGGATGTCAAGCTCTCGACAGCGGTGCTCCTCTCCGCCCGGTTCCCGATCGTCTCATCGTCGGGCAAGGTCGGTGCGTCGCTCCATTGCAAGGAGCAGTCGGCAACGGCGTTCGTCGTGGACGGGGCCTATCAGGAAGGTAGCGGCGCAGGCACCATCTCGGAACTGTGGCAGCAGCTCGAGCACCACGTGGACGCGATCAATGCGGATTCCGAGTTTTGCGTCGTCCCGTTCTTCATCCAGATCGACAACGGCTATGAGAACCCAACGGCAGCACCCGCGGGAACGTCACCGATCGAGGCGCTTGTGCCCATCCGCACAATCATCTCAAGCCACTTCGGGCGAATCGCCAACGCCCGCGAACAGGCAGCGATCGAGTTCGACCGTCCCTTCCGCATCGCAGGGCAGCCCGTTGTGGTTCTCGACCACAACGGTGAACCGGTCGAGAGCAGATACGCACGGATCACGACGCGTGCGCACCCCGGGATTCAGGCACCACTCAGCTGGACACTCTCGAACGCATCGTTCGACGACCTTCGGTCACAGCTGTCGATCACCGAGAACCAGGTCGAATTCGATGAGATCCGCCGATGGCTCTCCGGGCCGATGACCTGCACCGAGGAAGGGACCTCATCATGAAGAAGTACCTCGCCTACACACGTGGCATCGCAGACGACACACCAGAGACCCGCAACAGAGTCGTCGACACAGTGCGAGCGGTTGCGATCATCATGGTCGTGTTCGGGCACTGGCTCGCTGCCTCCATCTGGCTGCAACCCGATGACGAGATCGCCCTGATGAACTCGCTCGAATGGATCCCGTACGCAGGGTGGGTGACATGGGTGGTTCAGGTGATGCCGATCTTCTTCCTGGTCGGCGGGTATGCCAACGGCCGGGCGATCGCAAGTGCCGGCGAGTCGTTTGCCTACGGCGACTGGGTCACAAAGCGTGTGCGGCGTCTGTTCACGCCGGTGATTCCCCTGCTCATCGTGTGGACGCTGCTGATCATCTTCCTTGGCCCCTTCCTGCCGAGCGACGTCGTCCGCGCCGGGGCAATGTCTGCCACGGTCCCGGTGTGGTTCATCGCTGTCTACGTCGGCATCACTGCCATTGCTCCGTTCACCTTCCGCTTGTGGCAGCGCTGGAAGGTGTGGTCCATCGTTCTGCTGTCGGCATTTGCGATCGGGGTTGATGTCATCCGTTTCACGGGAGACATCTCCGGGATCGGGTGGATCAACTTCCTGTTCGTGTGGGCAACGGTCCATCAGGTCGGCTACTGGTGGGCACAGCGAGAAAGGAACGGCAACCCTCCGGAAACCCGACCGAGCCTTGCATTTGCAGGGCTCTCACTCGGGGTGCTGATCGCGGTCACCTGGATCGGGTGGTACCCGGTGGCGATGGTTGGAGTTCCCGGTTCCGAGCTCACCAACATGACCCCGCCGACATTCGCAATAGCGCTTCTCGGCTTCGTGCAGGCGGGGATCATCTGGGCCGCCTCGGGGCCTATCAGCCGATTCGCCCACCGGCCGAAGGTGTGGCACACGGTGGTCGCGGTGTCAGGAGTCATGATGACGATCTACCTGTGGCACCTCACAGCGATGACTCTCGTTGCCTCCGTGTTCCTGTTTGCGTTTGGTGGCGAGGCATTCCGCATCGAACCCGGCACCACGGAGTGGTGGCTGACGCGCCCGATATGGCTCGCAGTGCTGACGACCGTGACCCTGCTGCTCGTTGGCGTGTTCGCTCGATTCGAGTGGAGGGTGCGGGACACCCCGCCGCCCGCAAAGACGTCGTACGTGATCGCTGGCCTGCTCCTCATCACAGGTGCAACGGCAGCCGTGGCGTACTTCGGTCTGGCAACAACCGATGCAACGGTCAACTGGATCATCCCGATTGCGGCGTTTGCCGGTGCGGCGATCATGGGTGCCTACCCCGCAATGCGCTCCCGCGAGCGAGACAAGGAACCGACGTCTACGTGACGTCGACCATCAGGGCGGCAACGAGAACGGCCGTGCTGTTGAACGCAAGGTGAACGATCACCGGCGTTGCAATGCTCCTGCCAAATCCACGGAGCCACACGAACACAAGGCCCGCGACCGTTGTCGCGGCGACCCCAAGGAGCACCGTCACGAAGTCGGCGCCGAACAGGTCCGCCGCTGGGTTCGTTTGAGTGGTGTCGATCGTCGGGAGGACGTGCCACAGCCCAAAGAGCACCGAGGACCCGAGCGCGGCAGTCAGGAAGCTGTAGCGACGAGCGAGGATGCCGAACAGGAGACCACGGAACATCACTTCCTCGTAGAGCGCGGTGCCGAGTGGAATCCGTATGAAGGCGTGGTAGGTCGTCAACGCAAACGACCGGTCGGTCACGCGTTCATCTGCGAATACTTCGTCGAAGGCAGGAACAAGTGCCAGGGCGATAATTGCCAGTGCAGCCACCGCTCCGAAGACCATCCCAAGTCCAACGCCCCTTGCGAGTCGGTCGGTTCGGAATCCGATCGAGATCCAGGTCACACCGGCTGCGCGTGCGATGAACACGCCGATAGCCATCACCGCAACGTTGAACGGCACGTACCACGGTGGAGCCAACACCTCGTTGACAATCAGGTTGGCGTAGACCAGCACGGCGAGGAGCGAGGCGAGCACAAGGGTGTGTTCATGGGGTGCGGCGGGTTCAGATGCCCACCGTTGTGGACGCCACAGGTCGTCCCACTCGGATTCGTCGCGTACGGGAACCAATGCATGGGGCCACAACCGGCTGGCTTCGCTCATGCAGTTCCCGCTGCTCTCATACCGACGAGCCTAGAAACGATGTTCAGAGATCCCTCATCGACGGGCGGTGCTAGTTACCTCGCCGCCCATCCCGTTATCGAGTCGAGAGCGAAGTGGAGCAACGAGTCGATCGTCACCGGATCCGAATACTGCGGGTACCGCATTGCGAGCCGGGTCTGCCACGCGTCTTCGTTGGCCACGACGCCTCGGAACTCAAGATCTGCTCGGACCCACCACAGTTCGTTCCAGTCGGTGCTTTGGTGGTCAATGAGGATCGATGCCCTGCTATCAGATTGCAGGTTGCGAACTCTGCGAAGCTGCTTTGTCCCCTTGGGCTTCACCGTGTCGATCGGGACCACGAGTTCGTCTCCAGACACCGCAAACACCACGGGGACGAGGTGGGTGCCGCGGTTCGAGTCGACGGTCCCCAAGACACCGAACGGGGATACTTCCAGTCGCTCGCGGCACTCGCTGTGATTCAGCTGCATGCGTCGACACTATCGAATCCGGGCGGCGAGAAGCCCGGGGAAGGATCGGGTACCGGCCACCGGGCCGAAAGGAGAAAGACTCGCCATCGAGCGGCCAGATAGGAGAATCGACGCTCGATAAGTCAGATACGCAGCCAATAGCCATTCCGGATCGATCCAATCGGAGATCACACCCGATCGGTCGGGGACTAGTCACTCCTCACTAGTCAGAACCCTGCTTGTGGTGGGTCGGCTGCGTGCCGATACATGCAATATGGAACGAGAAGAGCTGTTCAGCCAGGTGACGCCACCGACGTGCGTTAAGTGCGACCGGGTAGCGATCACAACAGACGAACAGGACAACCTCCTGTGCGCCAGGCACGCAACAATCTTCATCACACTCCATCGCCTCGAAGAGGCGCAGTCAGCGGACGACCGATCCACACTCGAACCCGCAGCACGGTGATCCCGTGGACCGGTCCGCCGCTGGCCTTGAGTACTGCCTTCAATCTGCCGAAAGCACATCATGGATTCTGAGAGCCAATGGAACTTTGAGGTGCGCAAGAAGTGCGCAAAGTGTGATCGGCTCGCCGTCACGTTCACGGACGACGACATCGCCCTGTGTGCGCGGCACGCAACGATCTTCATGACCGCAAAGAAGTCCACCGAATCCGGAACCGGGTGAACGTGGACTTCCGTTGATGACGGACGCTTCGCCATCGGCGAACCCCCTTCGGGTACCGTCCGGCAATGGCCGAAACGAAGTCATGGCAGATGCCTGCGCGGGTAGATCGACTTCTCGACATCGGTGTTGCGCCAGAAGACAGCAGCGAGCTCATGCGGACCAAACGCCTCTACACCGGGGTGCTGTGGATCTCTCTTCCCCTTTCCACCGTATCGCTCCTGCAGCTGGCCCTCGTCCAGGGCGTCCCGATGGCGGCGCTGATGCTCGTGCCGATGTCGCTCCTAGTCATCGGCTCGCTCTTGGTCATATGGCGATGGCCGGCGAGCTTCCCAAATCTCTACCACGTCATGGTCGGCATGGCGCTCGCGATGGCGGCCGGGCTTGTCGTACTGGCCGGTGGCGTCGTTGCATCGGGTGCAAACTCGCTGTGGGCGTTCCTTGCGGTTCTCTTTGCGGTCGTGCTCTTCACGGACTGGCGCGCAACGATGTGGTTCTGGATATTCCTCGTGAGCCAGGCGATCGCAATCGCATGGTCACAGCAGGTCGAACCCGTCTTGGTGATGGCCAACGCCGAACTCATCGTCGTGTTCAACCTCCTCGCCGTGTCCGTGCTGACCTACTTCATCGTCTTGTATTACGCGAGACAACGCGCATCACTACTTTCCGAATCTGATGACCTGCTTCTCAACATCCTTCCCGCTGATATCGCCGAGCGGCTAAAAACGTCGTCAGACACCATTGCTGAGGACTATGAATCCGCATCCGTGCTCTTCGCCGACGTCGTGGACTTCACTCCAGTGTCAGCAATGCTTGAACCGACCGAGTTAGTCGGGTTGCTCGACGAGGTTTTCTCCGCCATTGATGCCCTGGTCGAAGAAAGGGGCCTGGAGAAGATCAAGACCATTGGTGACGCCTACATGGTGGCGGCAGGCGTCCCGCACCCGAGAGACGATCATGCCGCCGTGCTCTGCGACCTTGCGCTCGAGATCACAGCGATGACTTCGCGACGCAGGTTCAACGGACACCAGATTCGGTTTCGAGTCGGCATCAACTCGGGACCCGTCGTGGCTGGGATCATTGGCACCAAGAAGTTCAGCTACGACCTGTGGGGCGACACGGTGAATGTTGCCAGCCGGATGGAATCATCCGCCACTGATGGGGCAATCCGAATCACTGAGGCCACACAGGTCCTGGTGAACGACGAGTTCTCGTGTCAGGCGCTCGGCGTGGCCGAGATCAAGGGCCGAGGACCGATGCAGGTGTTTCAACTAACTGGTCACAGATGAAGACCTATCAGAAGCTCGCTGCTGTCTCGGCCGTCTTCGGTGCAGGCTCCACGGCTGCATACATCGCTCTCGTCGCCGTGGAGGGCAACAACGCGCTATCGGACATAGCTCCATGGGTGATTGTCATGCTCACAGCATCCGGTCTTTCACTGCTGGGAGCCATCCTCAAGGACGAGCGGCGTTCGCGACGGGCGCTGGTCATCGCAACAATCATCTTCGCTGCGATCGGCATCCTCGCGATCTTCAGCATCGGATTCCTATACCTCATCGCAGCTGCACTATCAGGCGTGGCAGCAGCGAAGACGCCAGTCCAATGAGCAGCGATTCTGCCCGATGACACCGACGGTAGTCGGCGGGGCACACAGCGTTGCGAACGAGTAGGATCCTGTTCAGGCTGCGAGGTGTTGCGGTCCACAGGTGAAGCATCCCGGCGATCCACCCGGATTCACCACACGGACACCGTGACATCGAGGGCGATGTCTGTCGGTGGTGACCTCCGGTACCCCCATACGGCGGTCTTGATAGGCATCGCTCCCGCAGCCGTCCCGCACCCCGCCACCTTGCTCTGCGTCCAAAAGCTGTTCACATCTCGGCAAGCACATGTTTCGTGTTCGTTCAGACTCTTTTTCGTCCTCCTCGGCGTTGAGGAAGTACGAGCCCAGGGGAAGACCTCGGGCGATGACGGAAGGCGAAACGATGCGAAGAATCGCACGTACGCTCACAATGCTTGCGGTCGTTACCGCAGCACTGATGGCCATGTCGGCATCAGCACTAGCAGCCAACAATGGTCCGGTCGGACCGAACGATGCGGACGCATTCCTATGTCCAGCCGTCGGTCACGGCGTTACCAACGCCGATGCCCGCAACGGAGACAACGGCGTATCGACAATCGGACCGATCGGATCGGGAGACCAGTCGTTCCTCCCTGGCAACAACCAGGCCGGTGCGCACGCCAACAGCACTGCTCGCAACACTGAGGGTCCCGCCACCTCTCCCGGTCCCGGGAACGGAAACTCGGACTGGTCACCCATCTGGCCATCGCCAAACGGCTGAGCAACGCTGAGAGAAAGAGGGCGGGTGCCGGCAACGGACCCGCCCTCTTGACCTCTACCGCACCTGAACGACCTTATCGCGGCGCACCGTGCCACCAATCCGTATGCCATGCGAGTCCCAGGCCACGTTGATGGTGGACGGGTGCCCTATCTCGTCACCCTGATGCACCGTCACGGCCCCCGTGGGTTCGCCTCGAAGCATGAAGCTGCGAGCCAGGGCGACCGCAGCTGACCCCGTGGCCGGGTCTTCGGGGACGCCATGCCCCGGCACGAAGAATCGCGAGTTCACCATGTGGCCGTGCCGCGCATAGACCAACAACCCGAAGTGGTCCCGCAGCGCATCCATATCTGGATCGAGTGCGGAGATGTCATCATGCGTGGCGTACTCGGCGATCAGGTACTCCTTGGGCAGACCAAGGCACATCGTTGAAATCGGTGCGGGTAGCCCTGCTGCCGCAGCGACTTCGGCCACGTTGTCAGGCAAGATCACCGAGATCTCAATGTCACAGGTGACTGCGGATGCATCACCGTCCACATCGAACCCAACGTCGCCGACCTCGGTCGAGATGGTGTTGCCTGCTCCCGGGCCGAGCATCGACAACACCCAGGCGGCGCCCACGAGCGGATGGCCTGCAAAGGGGAGCTCGCCGCCCGGTGTGAAGATTCGCACCGATGGTGCTGCGTGGGGGTCGGTCCAATCCACGTAGATCGTCTCGGAGAAGCCGAGTTCCGTGGCGGTCTCTTGCATCTGCTCGTCCGACACACCGACCACATCGTTGATGACACCAAGATGGTTGCCACCGTCGTCGCCTCTGGTGAAGACGCGCAACACGTGGCACGGCCTGGTCAACTCGGGTCTCCCGTGCTCGCATCGAGCGCAGCCAGAGCGGACCGCAAGGCTTCCTTTGCCTGCATTGCGCCGGTTGAATCGAGGCTGTTCGGATCGAGCGTGACCTTGAAGTCCCCGATCTCGGCTTCGATGCGTTGGGTGGCATCGAGTGTCTTGAAGTTGCCGACCACCTCGTACGTCCGCATCTCGTGGCTGATGCCCTTCACCGCAATATCCCCGATGGGCCGGCAGTAGAAGTCGTCCTTCACCAGCGTGTAGGTGGCGTGTGAGATCTGGATCTGGTCGCTCTGTGCGGTCGCTTCGAGCCGCGACGCTGCGTTCACTGCACCACCCACGATGGTGTAGTCGAGGCGATCCTCTGATCCGAAGTTTCCAACCGTGCAGAAGCCTGTGTTGATGCCGACCCGTACATGCAGCGGTTCGGGGCCGACCAGGTCCTCCCATTCGGCGTTGAGTTCGGTGATGCGGGCCCGCATGCGGACCGCCATGTCGACGCAGCGGAGGGCGTCTTCCTTCTTCCCCCGCGACTCTGGGTCGCCGAAGAAGATCATGATTCCGTCACCGATGAACTTGTCGATGGTGCCGCCACACCCATCGGCGATGACGGACATCTCGCTCAGATACCGGTTCAGCACATCGCTGACGACTTCGGCCTCAAGCCGGTCGGTGAGGTCGGTGAAGCCTGCGATGTCGGAGAAGAAGACGGAGAGTTCCTTGCGGTAGGACTCGACCTGGACCGCCTTTCGACCCTCAAAGATCGAGTCGTACACCTGGCGGGACAGATACTTCGCAAGCTTGCCTGAAAGCGCTTCAAGTTGGTCGTTCTTCTCGCTGAGGGCTTTGTTGACTACCTGGATGGCGTCCTCTGCCACCTTGCGCTCCGTGATGTCACGAATGATGCCGCTGAAGTGCTGCACCCCATCGGCGGTCCAGGTGGCGAGCGAAAGCTCGATGGGAAATTCACGGCCATCGCGGTGTCGGCCCGCCAACTCTGCGGTCTTCCCGATGACGTGATGTTCCCCACCAGAGGAAACTCGGTCGACGCCTTCTGCGTGTCCGGAACGGAAGCGTTCGGGGATGACGGCGGTGATGGGTTCGCCCATCATCTGGTCCGAGGTGTAGCCGAACATCTCGGCCGCACCGCGGTTCCACAGCACGACCTTGCCCCTGGTGTCGATCGAGATGATTGCGTCGTTTGCAGATTCGAGGATCGCCTCCATGCGCTCCTCGGCTGCAGCAAGAGCGCTCACCATCTTGGCGCGTTCGGTGATGTCCCTAATGATCCCGCTGAAATACCGGTCGTCGCCATCCACCCATGTCGCAAGGGAAAGCTCGATGGGGAACTCGTGGCCTTGCTTGTGGAGCCCGAATACCTCGACGGTCGAGCCAATGATGCGAGTCTCGCCGGTATCAACTACTCGAGCAAGCCCCTTCTCGTGTGCGTCGCGAAACCGCTCGGGGACGAGCTCGGTGAGCAGCATGCCGACTGCTTCATCGGAAGAGTGGCCGAACATTCGGGCCGCAGCTGCGTTCCATGTGATGATCGTGCCCGTTGCGTCTCCGGTGACGATGGCGTCGGAGGCCGATTCGATAATCGCACCGAGAGTTCCTGAGTCATCTGGCTGCACCATGCAGCGAGGCTACCAGCAGCGGTATCGGCGAATGATCGGGTGACCCCGAAGGGCGTCAGCCGTCGCTGTTCTTCTCGCGCTGCTGTTTCTTGAACTGGCCAAAGTTCTTTGCGGTCCCGCTTGACTCTTTCCAGTCAGCGTCCGTCCGCATCTCTTTCATCGCCTTGCCAAATCCCCAGCCGCCGTCGGCTCGGAGTTCCTCGATGAGGACGTCGAGATCCTGGCCGGTGTACTCAGAAAGACGGAGCAACTTGTACATGGCGCCCCATCCAACCTTCGGTTCAGTGGTGCGCAACATCGTGATCTGCTCGTACAGGAACGCTTCCTCGACGTCATCGAGGTGCGGTGCAAAGTAGCCGGCAAGACTCGCAGCACGCATCGTCTGCTTGTCGTTGAGCTCGCCCTGCTCCGCCTCGGCACTCTCGTCATCGACGTGATCACCAGCGATCGCCGCGGCACTCATCGAAAAGGCCAGAACCATTGTCATTGCCAGAACCAACCAGCGCTTCATCCTTGTCCTCCTCGACCGGGACGTTTGGATGCCTTCGACCTACGCTGATTGCCCACCCAGCGCGGTCAACAAACTACACGAAGTTGCAGAGTCTTTCAAATCACACATCTCTCTTCGTTGCGCAAGCTCGGTGCCGGTCGCGTAGGGTTGACGCCCTGGACCGAGGAGGTTCCAATGACCATTTCCGGCAGCTTCCGGGCAACTCTGCCCGCCTCTGACATCGACCGTGCTCGGGCGTGGTACCG
>JBPCTY010000171.1:0-3549 GCA_051011415.1 Acidimicrobiia bacterium | reverse complement strand
GATCCGGGTGCCAGAACAATCGTGGTCTCGGCGCTCCCCCTGTAGGCAGCCTTGTCGCGCCACGGACCAGACCATGCGCAGCCGATCACCGCGTCGTTCTCGGCGACCATCACCGGGTAGCCAGCTTCCATCCGCGATCGGAGCCAAGTGAGCCGGTCGTCATCTGTCCACGGAGCGGTATCGAACGACACGTGCGAATCCACGATGTATTCGTTGTAGATGGCGTTCATGTCGGCAGCGTCAGCGAGGGAGGCGTCCCGCACGACGACGTCGGTCACGCGTCCGCCTTCTCCTTGCGCTTCTTCTTCTTCTTGCTGCTGCCGGGGGACGGCTCCCACTTGAAGAATTTGATGCCGAGGATCAACGCAACAACACCCCACAACGTCATGTACAACAAGGACCACACATGCCACTGCGCACCGGTGTTGGTCGGATTGAAGGCAGCGGTGAAAGGCTCCACGAAGTGCTTCAGAGGAAAGAAGTTGGCGACTGTTGTCAACCACTCCGGTGAATCCTCCGAGGGAACGATGAACACACCGCTGATGAATGCAAGAGGCAGCAGGGTTGCGTTCGTGACTGCGGTTGCGGCTTCGCCGCTATTGACGAGTCCAGCGACCAGCAGACCAAGCGCTGCAAAACAGCCGACGCCAATGAAGAAGGTCACCGTCGCCGCAGGGATCGTTCTGGCGTAGATCTGAACCCCGTAGAAGACGACGCCGACCGCCATCATCGCCGTCACGGATATCACCGCAATGGTCACAGCGGATAAGACCTTTCCGCCCAGATACGTACCAGCGGGCACTGGAGTCCCACGAACGCGCTTGAGGATCCCCTCGTCCCTTTGGTACGCCGTCGTGACCGCAATGTTCGTGTACGAGGCGGACACTGCGGCGAAGACCGCCAACGCCGGTGCGAAGTACTGCGCCATGGTCACGCCGAGCTCATCGATGTACTGGTTCCCGAACACCAGCGTGAACACGACAAAGATCATCAGTGGGAACGCCAGGGTGAAAAAGGCGGCGGTCGGGTTCCTGAAGAAAACCAGGTTCTGATACCGGGTTTGGCCGAGCAGCAGGCTGGCATTGGTTGGTCGGTCAGCCACTTTCGTCCTCCTCGGTCAATTCGAGATAGACGTCCTCGAGG
Source organism: Acidimicrobiia bacterium (assembly GCA_051011415.1). GTDB lineage: Bacteria > Actinomycetota > Acidimicrobiia > Spongiisociales > UBA5794 > SZUA-442. The sequence continues at coordinate 2,406 of JBPCTY010000171.1, read as the reverse complement.
CTTGGGCGGGTGATCGTGAGATCGGTGAGCTCGACATCATGGGCGAGTGCCCAACCCGTCACCTTGTGGGCAGTCGCCGTTGGGGTTGCGGTCCGCATCGTCACCCTTCCGGTCTCTGCAACATCGACGTCGGCGAAGGCGAGGGTGTCGAGTGGAGCACCGTTTGGGTGAAACGAGATCACCGTGGCGGCGTCTGAACGCCCGCCAAGAGAATCAGGGGTGCCCTCATCAACGATCGTCCCCGCAGCAATCACAGCGACACGGTCGGCGAGAAACTGGGCCTCGTCCATGTAATGCGTCGTCAGCACCACGGTCTTGCCCAGTGCTGTCAGGTTCTCGACGATGGACCATGCTTGACGTCTCGCCGATGGGTCAAAGCCGGTCGTCGGCTCATCCAGGAAGATGAGATCGGGATCGCCGACGATGCCGAGTGCCAGCTCGAGCCGGCGGCGCTGCCCGCCAGAAAGGGTCTTGATTCGGGCATCTCGCTTCTCATGGAGGCCGACGATGTCGATGAGTTCGTTGGTGTCGCGCCGCTTCGGATACATCCCTCCGTAGATGTCGATGGCCTCGACAACCTTGAGCTCGTCCTCCACCGCAGTCTCCTGCAGCACAATCCCGATTCTCTCGCGATAGCTTCGGTCCCTGGCTGTGGGATCGAAACCGAGCACCGCAACGTCACCCGATGTCTTGGAGCGGTGGCCTTCGAGGATTTCGACGGTGGTGGATTTCCCAGCCCCGTTTGGGCCCAGGAGCGCAAAGACCTCTCCGGCTTCGACCTCGAAGCTGATGCCACGGACCGCTTCGACATCGCCGTAGTTCTTTACGAGATTCTGGACTGATATGACGCTCATCAGGTGTGAAGTTCACTATCTGGGGCCCAGGCAGTCAAACGGCTTTCGAAACCTCCACGAAACACAGTCGTCTTTTTGCTGTAACCGCGACCTTACGAAACTGAAATCATCGTCTCGTACTTTCTCCTTGTCCACACATTCAGGGAGGAACAGATGAAGAACCGGGTGCTCACAGTCTCGGTGCTTGCCGGGACCATGGTCCTGGGACCGCTTGCAGGAGCGGGTATCGCACAGGAGACGACATCTATAGGTGACGTGGTGCAGGCGGTGGATGCCGTTTGGCTGCTCGTCGCAGCAGCACTCGTCATGTTCATGCAGGCAGGGTTTGCGCTGGTTGAAGCAGGATTCACAAGAGCTCGCAATGCAGGCAACATCATTATGAAGAACGTCATGGACTTCTCGGTCGGAGGACTCACGTACTGGGCCTTTGGCTTTGCCCTTGCGTATGGCGGCTCGACGCTCGGTGGGTTTCTCGCCTTCGGCGATGTCTTCTTCTTTGATGACGCCGACCGTGCGGGCGAGTGGTTCTTCCAGGTCGTGTTCGCCGCAACAGCGGCAACGATCATCTCCGGCGCACTTGCCGGGAGGGTCAAGTTCACTTCCTACCTGATGTACACGCCGTTCATCACCGGTCTGATCTACCCGATCGCGACCCACTGGGTCTGGGGCGGCGGTTGGCTGTCCGAACTCGGTTTCTTCGACTTCGCTGGGTCGGGTGTCGTCCACATGTTGGGTGGTGCTGCAGCGCTCGCAGGTGTTCTCGTTGTCGGTCCTCGTCTCGGCAAGTACGACGACGACGGACGTCCAAAGGCCATTCCCGGGCACTCGGTAACCCTTGGCGCACTCGGTGTGTTCATCCTTTGGTTCGGTTGGTACGGCTTCAACGCCGGGTCGACCCTCGCCGCCGTGGGCCAGGACGTTGCTTTCCCAGCCGTCACGACGACCCTTGCTGCATGCGCAGGTGCGGTCGGAGCGATGATCACGGCGTGGCTCGTCGTTGGAAAGCCGGATGTCGGGTTCACGTTGAACGGTGTCCTCGCCGGGCTCGTCGGGATCACCGCAGGAACAGCAAGCATCTCGTTTGGGATGTCCGTGGTAACCGGGCTCGTCGCCGGGGTCATCATGGTGTTCTCGGTCATCGCCATCGAGCGGATCGGCATTGACGATCCGGTCGGCGCCATCTCGGTGCACGGCACGGCTGGTCTCTGGGGTCTCCTTGCCGTTGGTCTCTTCAGTGGCGACGCCAGTGTTCTCACGCAGGCGTTTGGAGCAGCCATCATCTTCGGATGGGCCTTCGGCACCTCGTTCCTGGTGTTCAAGGTGATCGATATCACCGCTGGGATGAGAGTGACGCCTGTCGAAGAAGCAGAAGGCCTGGATCTCTCAGAGCACGGCTCAGAGGCCTACCCCGAGTTCGTATTCCAGAGCCACGACCACGCTTCCTAGAGGCGCAGGAACAGGACGCAAGTCAACCCGGGTGCATCACTGCCATTTGGTGATGCGCCCGGCGAGGCTTCCAAAGCCAAGCTCTTCGCAGATCGCTTCAAAGTCG
>JBPCTY010000170.1:0-3387 GCA_051011415.1 Acidimicrobiia bacterium | reverse complement strand
TGTCGTCGTAGGTGGACACGGTTACAAGATAGAGGTCACCGAAGCCGTAGAAGCGGGGAGCGTCGGCCTACAGCCCCCGACGCGCTAGAAAGCGGCGTCCGGGAACTCCATGAGCCATCCATCTTCTTCTTGGGCTGCGGCGGTACGCAGCGGGATCTTTGGCAGGGCGTCCTTCACGAAGAATCTTGCAGATGCGATCTTCCCTGCGTAGAAGTCGGCATCGCTCTCATCCGCATCCGGCATGGCGGCCGCGGCGATTTCCGCATGCTCAAGCAGGAGCCATGCGATAACGACCTCGGCCAAGCTCTCAAGAAGCGTGTTCGTGTGCAAACCGGTCTTGTAGATCTCTGACGGCTGCTGCATCGAAGCCATCGAGCTGTTGACCAGCACGCCAACGTGGTTCTGGACATGCTCGAGTGCCTGGCCCAGCTCCTGACGCTCGGCCGCAAACTCGTCCGATCCACCTTTGACGTACTCGAGGATTCCCTCGGCGAACCGCATCAGCGTGAGGCCCTGGTCCCTGACGATCTTGCGGAAGAACAGGTCGAGCGACTGGATCGCGGTTGTTCCTTCGTACAGAGTGTCGATCTTGGCATCTCGGATGTACTGCTCGATCGGGTAGTCCTGGGTGAACCCGGAACCGCCGTACACCTGAAGAGAAGTCGCAAGCAGCTCGTATGCCTTCTCAGAGGAGTAGCCCTTCACAAGCGGCAGCAACAGATCGTTTAGCTTGTCCCAATACTCCTCGTCAGGTTCGAGTCGCTTTTTGTCGAGCGTCATTGCGGTGTACATCCACAGTGCTCGAAGTCCTTCGGCGTAGGCCTTTTGGAGCATCAGCATCCGTCGCACGTCGGGGTGACGGATGATCTCGACCCGAGGTGCAGCTTTGTCCATCATCTTCGTCAGGTCGGCCGACTGGACTCGTTCCTTCGCATACTCAAGCGAATTGAGATAGCCCGTGGAGAGTGTGGCCGCTGACTTCACGCCGATCAGCATCCGTGCATCTTCGATCACGAGGAACATCTGCTTGATGCCTTCGTGGACGTCACCGACGAGATACCCAACGCACGGCTCATCGATACCCATCGAGAGCTCGCAGGTGGTCGATCCCTTGATACCCATCTTCTTTTCAAGGTTGGTTGCGTAGATCCCGTTTCTTTCGCCGAGGGAACCGTCTTCGTTCACCAAGTACTTCGGCACGATGAACATCGACAACCCCTTGGTGCCGGGCTCGCCACCTTCGCGTCGCGCAAGAACGAGGTGCACAATGTTGTCGTAGTAGTCATTCTCGCCTGAGGTGATGAAGCGCTTCACACCTTCAAGGTGATAGGCGTCGCCTTCGATGTGTACCGCCTTCGACGTGCCAGCGCCGACATCTGAACCGGCATCCGGCTCGGTGAGGACCATGGTCGCTCCCCACTTGTTGTCCACGATCCACTGGGCCCAGGTGTTCTTCTGTTCTTCGGTTCCGACCGCTGCGATCACGCGGGCCATGAGCCCGCCCGAAGCAAACAGGAATACCGCAGGGTTGGAGCCGACGAACAACTCTCCAGTCGCCCATCGAAGGGTGTCCGGTGCGCCAAAGCCGCCGAGGCCCTGATCAATACCAAGCAGATGCCAGCCGCCGTCAAATAGTGCGTCGAGGGACTCGTGCACGGACTCGGGAAGAGCGATCTCCCCCTGATCGTCGATCTCAAGAGACGTGCGGTCCGAGTCGACGAAGCTTGCTGCGAAGTCGTCACGGCAGAGTCGGTCGACCTCCCGAAGGGCGTCCATCGCGGTGTCGCGATCAAAACTGTCGAATGGAGCGGCGCCGTAGACGTCACCCATCTTGAGGAACTCGAACAGATTGAACTCGATATCCCGAAGGTTGCTCTTGTAGTGACTCATTCGTACCTCGTATCCACCAACACACACCGCTGCACGACAACGGGCGCCTACGTCTCTGACCTAATTTGAGTATACACTCAAATTAGAGCGACTACTCAAACTTGAGTGCGCACTCCATATCGGCTGTACGATGCCGCTCGACCGCGGCACCGGAGGGAGACACGGTGGCCAGATACCAGGCAGGAATCGAGACAGAAGCGCGCATCGTCGATGCGACGCGATCTCTTCTTGCTGAAGGCGGTCAGGATGCGGCCACGCTGAAAGCCATCTGTGACCGAGCCGAGGTGCGTGCCGGCTCGTTCTACAACCTCTTCGACTCCAAAGAGGAAGTCGTCATCCGCGTGGTGCGTGAGTCGATCGAGGCGGTCGATCCGGACCCCGACGGCGCTGGCACCGACACGGTCGACGACCTCGTCGCGGCATACATCCGCTTCTTCGAAGAGGAACCCGAGCTCGCACGGATCTACGTGCTCGCCGCCCTGTCCGGCGACCAGTCAGGAAACGGCGCAAGAAGCCGGTTCCTCAGACACCACCAGAGACGTGTCGAACGATTCGCCGATGCAATGGTGCGATCTGGAACCCATCAGGGGGACGTCGCAACCGATCGCGCCGAGCTGCTGCTCGCATCACTGGACGGGCTTGCGTTCCGCTGGTCCCTTGATCATTCGTTTGCGTTCGCCGACTACGCCAAGAAGGCATCCACCGAGCTGGGCTAGGCAGTCGCTGCCGCCAGCTCGGCTAGTACGGCACACCAATCGCCTCACACAGGAATCCCGTGTAGTCACTTGCGGCCTTGAACTGCTTTGCGAGCACATCGTCGAAATCGGCTGACGTCACAGCTTTCTGTGTCAACTTGGCACCTGCGGTGAAGCTCTTCATCCGGACATCATCCGGATACGCCGGGTCCTCGTATTCCTTCGGGACCCGCTTGAGCATCTCGTCGTCTTGTGGCGAGATTGTCCATGTATTCGTGAACGACTTGTACTTCGTCGCCTTTTTCCAGTCATCAGGATCCTCGTAGATCCTGTCCCTGATCTTTCGGGCGACTTTCGCCTCTGGGCGCCAAAGGCCCACTCCCGCCCAGCAGTCTCCGGGCGCGATGTGCACGTAGAACCCCGGGGCATGAACATCCTTCCCGAGCTCGTGGCGGAACTGAATGCCTACATTCGACTTGTAAGGGGTTTTGTCCTTGCTGAATCTCGTGTCGCGATACGGCCGCATCAGCGAACCACCATTCGTACGAGTATCCGCCACGAAGTGTTCCGAGATCGCCTGGAGCCTTGGGCCAAAGTCAGCGATGAACTCTTTCGCTGGCTCGCGGATGACCTCGATGTACCGGTCCTTGTTGGCATCCCACCATTGCTTATTGTTGTTCGCTTCCACTTCTTTGAGGAACGCGAAGACTGCTGGGGAGAAGTAGCTCTGACGCATTGGATCCTTCCGTTCCCTCCAACCTACGTTGTTCCTGTCACAGAGGGAAGACGGCTGTAGGTTGCC
>JBPCTY010000169.1:0-8070 GCA_051011415.1 Acidimicrobiia bacterium | reverse complement strand
GCGTGTCTGGGTCGCAGTACTACTACGCACATCTGGAGTACATCGACGGAGGGATCGGCTCCGGCACATCGGTCAGCATCGGTCAGCTGCTTGGCGGCAATGGGTCGACAGGTAACGCACCTGATTGGCTGCCCCACCTTCACTTCCAATACGCCCCACCGGGAAGCGACTGGGTCAACCCGTACCCGCTGGTGAAGGCCCTCTGCGGCTAGGTCGCCGGCTGTTGACTACGAGGCCGGTGTGATTTCGACCAGCGAGTCCGCCAGAGCACCAAGACGACCGATGCAGTTGTCGAGCGCCAATGGCGGCAGAATTCTCAGGATCTCATCTGCTGCCAACGTGATTGCTTGTGCAGCTGGGGAACCAGGCGCATCCACCACCACCGGCGACCCTGCATCTGCGCCCTCGGCGACACGCGGGTCAATCGGTATGGATCCAAGCAGCGGCACACCAAGCTCAGAAGCGAGTGACTCGCCGCCACCCTCACCAAAGATCGGATATATCACACCGTCGCCAGCGGTGAACCCCGCCATGTTCTCGACCACGCCAACAATCGGCATATGCGAACGCTTGGCCATGTCAGCTACCCGAGCGGCAACTTTCTGCGCTGCGAGTTGAGGCGTTGTCACAACGACCATCTCCGCCTGTGGCAGCAGTCGGCTCAGCGCCATCTGGACATCGCCAGTCCCGGGTGGCATGTCGATCACGAGATATCCCAGATCCTCTGGCCAGGCGACATCGTTCAGGAACTGCTCCACGGCCTTCGTGAGCATGAGACCTCGCCACATGAGGGCGGTGTTCTCATCCTCGAGCAGAAGACCAGTCGAGACGAGCTTGATTCCATAGGCATCGATCGGTGCGATCTTGCGGTCCTCGTTCGCAGTGAGCCGAGTATCCATCGCACCCAGCATCCGTGGTGTAGAGAAACCCCAAATGTCTGCATCGAGTAGACCGACCGAGTGACCTTGAGCTGCAATCGAGAGTGCGAGGTTCACGGAGAGGGATGACTTTCCAACTCCGCCCTTCCCTGAGGACACTGCGATAACGCGGGTTGCTGGATTGACCATTGTCGGTGTTGCACCCTCACGGGCCCGGAGTCGAGCTCGTTCCATCAGTGTGGACCGCTGCTCCTGCGACATCACTGTTGTCCGGATCTCGACCGCGTCAACGCCGTCGAGCGCCCCGACCCTGCGTTCGATATCCGATTCGATTTGCCCACGCATTGGACACGAGGCGATCGTCAGCGCAAGCCCGACCGCAACAGCAGAGCCGTCGATGTCGACATCGCCGACCATGCCCAGGTCCACGATGTCGGTGTGGAGTTCTGGGTCGATGACGTGCCTCAGGGCGTCACGTACGGTGCTTTCAGAGACCATGACAAGAGGCTACCGCCTTGATCCTTGTCCTTTACCGGAGCGACTGTGGTCGGCCGACAGACATATCCGTTTAACCACCCGAGGTTTTCCCCTATCATGATGGTCCCAACGATTTCGGATGTGGAGAAAGACATGACCGCACAGGACACCGCACAGCTTCGTGGCGTAACGCTCACAACAAGCGCTGCTGCAAAGGTCAAGGAAATTGTCGCCGCCGAGGAAGGTGCCGATGAGATGGCACTTCGCCTTGGTGTGAAGCGCTCCGGTTGCTCCGGCTACGCCTACGACATGTTCTTTGACTCAGCCATCGACCCATCGGACATTGTCTCTGAGACTGACGGCGTCAAGGTGATTGTTGATGCGGAGAGCTTGTCCATGGTGACTGGTGCCGTCGTCGACTTCAAGGACGACGGGCTTTCAGGAGCAGGGTTCTCGATCGACAACCCGAACGTCTCTGGTAGCTGCGGTTGCGGGAAGAGCTTTTCCTAGACAGCTTCGGCCACACAGCCTTCAGTTGAACCCGCCTCAGGGCGGGTTCTCTGCTTGTCTGGGGCGTGTTCACCACCGTCGACGAAGTCGACTGTTGAGGCTCTCTGCCTGCCGGCATCTGTGATAATGGAATCTCCCCACCACCGAGGTTCGCATGCCCAAGAAGATTCTCAACGCCCCAAACGGACCTGCTCCGCTTGGTCCGTACAGCATTGCCACCGAGGCGCACGGTCTCGTGTTTTGCTCTGGCATGGTGCCGGTTGACCCAGCAACAGGTTCCGGTGTCGGCGGAGGCATTGATGCCGAGACGCATCAGGTGATGAAGAACATCGGAGCGGTCCTCGGCGACCTGGGTCTCGGATACGACGACATCGTAAAGACGACGATCTTTCTTGCTGATATCAACGACTTCGCCGCAGTCAACGCCGTCTATGGCGAATACGTCGGTGAAGCGAAACCATCACGCTCGACCATCCAGGCTGGTGCGCTACCAGGCGGATTCCAGGTTGAGATCGAGTGCATCGCTGCTCGCTGAGCAGACGCTGAACAGGAGACCACATGCAACGCGACGCAGTCCTCGACGCCCTCGGCATCGGATCAACCTCATCGGGTGCCTATGCGGCCGGGTGGCGCGAGGGGTCCGGCCCCGCGCTCGAGTCGATTGACCCAACGACCGAGGAGGTCATCGGCACCGTCAGACAGGCCGACCTGGCTGATTACGAAGCAGCCGTCGGTGTCGCGGAGGCTGCGTTTGCCGAGTGGCGGATGTTGCCACCTCCCGTTCGTGGTCAACACGTAAGGGCGATTGGCGAAGGTCTTCGCAAGTACAAGGAGCCCCTCGGAGCATTGGTCTCCATGGAGATGGGCAAGATTCGCTCCGAGGGCGAGGGCGAAGTCCAGGAGATGATCGACATCGCCGATTTCGCGGTCGGCCTCTCACGCCAGCTCTATGGACTCACGATCGCATCGGAGCGTCCACGCCACCGGATGTACGAACAGTGGCACCCCCTTGGCCCCGTCGGAATCATCTCGGCGTTCAACTTCCCTGTCGCCGTGTGGTCCTGGAATGCGTTTATCGCTGCTGTGTGTGGTGACTCGATGATCTGGAAGCCGTCACCTGTTACCCCTTTGACCGCCGTTGCGGTTCAGAACATCTGCCATGAAGTCATGGAGGGGACAGGGTTCGAAGGTGTCTTCAACCTCGCGATCGGAGATGTCGATCCGGTCGGCGATGCGATGGTCAATGACGAGCGGCTCCCCCTCATTTCGGCGACCGGTTCGGTCCGCATGGGTCGTGCAGTTGGCACCCAAGTGGCAAAACGTCTCGGTCGTTCTCTGCTCGAACTCGGTGGGAACAACGCAATCACCGTGATGGACGATGCCGACCTTGAGCTTGCGGTCAGAGGAGCATTGTTTGCTGCAGCCGGAACCACAGGTCAACGGTGCACATCGCTCCGAAGGCTGATCGTGCACAAGGACATCGCACCTGCCCTCAGCGAGCGCCTTGTCGAGGCCTACGGCAAGATCAGTGTGGGAGACCCGCTGGACGAAGGCACCCTCGTCGGACCTCTTGTGAACCAGGCAGCTGTCGACAACACCAAAGCAGCAGTTTCGATTGCGCAGGAGCAGGGTGGCGAATTGCTCGCTGGCGGCAATCCAATCGACGGTGCTGGATACTTCTTCGAGCCAACCCTGATGCGGATTCCAAGCGACGCACCCATCGTCCAGGATGAAACCTTCGGACCGCTCATGTACTTCATCGAGGTGGATTCGTTCGAGGAAGCTCTTGCGGTGCAGAACGGTGTCCCGCAAGGTCTGTCGTCGGCGATCTTCACGGACTCGGTGCGTATGTCTGAGCGGTTCCTGTCGGCCGAAGGCTCCGACTGCGGCATTGCGAACGTGAACATCGGTACCTCGGGTGCCGAGATCGGCGGAGCATTCGGTGGCGAGAAGGAGACAGGTGGCGGCCGAGAGGCAGGCTCTGACTCGTGGAAGGCCTACATGCGAAGGCAGACGGTCACGATCAACTGGTCGACCGACCTGCCTCTTGCGCAAGGAGTCGAGTTCGGCTGACCTCGACGTTCCGTGATCCGGAAGCTGCGTAGAAGTAGGTTGCATGCAGCGCGTTGAACGGGACGAGCGGCGTGCGAGCCTTGTTGCGCTCCATCACCTCAACCGCACCGGTGCGTCTTTTGCCGGTGTCGCGGGTGACATTGTTGGCTTGCACAGCAGTGACCCCGCGTCGGTGTTCCTGGCGGCGTGGGCAAGGATCTCGGGCTTCCAACGCGATGACGCAGAAGCCTCGCTCTATGACGACCGATCAACGGTCCGACACCTCGGCATGCGCCGAACCATGTTCGTGGTCCCGCCGGATCTGGCATCGGTCGTCGACGCAGCCTGCACCAAGGCGCTGTACCCACCCCAGCGACGACGCGTCGCGGGGCTCATCGAGAAGAGCGGAATCTCTTCTGATGGCGATGCACGGATCACACGGTTGAGCGACGCCACGCTGGCGGCTCTTGAGGAGCGGGGGAGCGCTACCGCAAGAGAGTTGACCGAGGACGTGCCCGAGCTCGGCGACAGAATCGAGTACGGCAAAGGAACTTTCGGTATGTCAACCAGGATCCTCTTCCTTCTCTCAGTGGAAGGCCGGATCGTCCGAGGAAGGCCGAACGGATCGTGGCTCTCGTCGCAGTATCAGTGGTCCACTGTCGAGACTTGGCTCGGCGAGTCCTTCGAATCGCGGGACGCACGTAAGGCGAGGGCTGAGCTTCTTGAGAGGTGGCTCCGGGTATTCGGTCCGGCCACCGAACTCGACTGCAAGTGGTGGACAGGCTGGAATCTGACCGACACACGAGCCGCCCTTGCTGACATCGATGCCGAGACAGTCGCTCTTGATGACGAAACCGGATACCGCATGCGCAGTGGTGCTGTGATCAAGCCAGAGGCGGGATCGACATGCCTCCTGCCTGCCCTCGACCCAACGCCGATGGGTTGGAAGGAGCGGGAATGGTTTCTCGGACCGCACGAATCAGACCTCTTCGATCGCAACGGCAACATCGGGCCGACGGTGTGGGTCGACGGTGCGATCGTCGGTGGATGGGGACAGAGCGAGTCTGGTTCCGTCCATGTCCGGTTGCTTGAGCCGGTTGCGTCGGAGTCGTCTGATCGGATTGAGGCCGAGGCATCCGCGCTTGAAACCTGGCTCGATGGAACGGTCGTGAAGCCGAGATTCCCGACCCCCCTCGAAAAGAGGTTGCGGGCTGGCTAAGCGGCGTTGTCCGTTCCATTGTCGGCAGCCATCGAGATGACGACCCTGCCTGTCGCGTCTCCGCTCGTCACCAGCTGCATCGCAGAGACAACCTGATCGAGAGGGAACGTCGCAGCGACGACACCCTTGAGTTCTCCGGTCTCGACGAGTGCCGCCACCGCTTCCATAGGCGGTGGGTCCTTCTGCCGGCTACCGAGCTTCAGGCGTTCGTCGAAAGGACTCCTTGCCATGAGCCTCGCAAAGGTGCCGACCTCGCCAATCCAACGCCGCTTCGTATACGAGTACCCGGCGTGACCGACGAGGACGTAGTTGCCTTCGGGCTTCACAGACTCCTTGACGTCGTCGAATGGCCGGTTCGACGCGATGTCGAGCACGACGTCGTAGACGATGCCGTTGGTTGTGAAGTCCTCGGCTTGGAAGTCGATGACATGATCCGCCCCAAGTTCTGAGAGCTTCGGGAGCTTGTCTGCTCTGTCGACAGCTGTCACCTCGGCGCCCATCGCTTTTGCGATCTGTACCGCGTGCACGCCTACGGCCCCACCGGCACCGTTGATGAGGACGGTGTCGGCTGGTTGGATCGATGCCTCGCCACGGAGAACCTCGAGTGCAATCACGGCCGACGTTGGCAGCGAAGCGGCTTCCTCGTCGGTGATCCCTTCGGGCACGGGATGCATCGACGCTGCCGGAGCTGTCGCATACTCGGCCAGAGTTCCCGCGCTGATCCACTGCTTGGCTGCAACCGGTTCGCCGTACACACGATCGCCGACCTCGAAGGTCGTCACACCGGATCCGACGATGTCCACGATGCCGCAGAGATCCGTTCCGGGAACGGGCTGTTTTGGTCGGCTGATGCCATTTCCAAAGAAGCGAAGTACGAATGGCAATGCTGTGACTGCATGCCACACGTCGGCGTGGACGGACGACGCAAGGACGCGGATGCGAATCTCATCATCGCCCGGTTCGGGGATCGGAACCTCGCCGATCGTGAGGCGTTCATAGGGCCCATAGCCGTCTTGAACGACCGCCCGCATCATCCGTTGCTCAACCATGTGGCGACCCTAATGACGCAGTGGATGCCAAGGGGTTGGTTCCAGCGGTCAGTTGGCGAGGTCTCTGACGATCTCGACCATGGCTTCGCGGTAGTGGTTCATGAAGACCGCATCGGAGGGCAGTGGGGGAAGTAAGAGCCCCGTCGTTCCGTCGGGCGCCGCGGTGATCAGGTGCCCTGCCCACGGACCGAGGTCGCTCGGTTGGCTTGCTCCCACAATCGTGAGAGGAACTGAGGCTTCGGCGACGACAGAGATGGCATCCAGGCCTTGGTACTGCTCGAAGGGAAAGAATGCGACGACATGCTCGACGGTCTCCGGAGGTTCGGTTGCCATGACGATTGCCGCAGTTGCTGTGTGGCGAATCCCGACCACGGTTGCTGTCTCGACACCCCGCGTTTGGAGATCGGCGATAGCCGCATGTAGGTCGGCCACGAGGAGGTCGACTCTGCGATCGCCTTCGGACGCACCCTGGCCTCGAGGATCGAGGAGCAGGACAGTGGCACCTTCGGCATGGGCGCTTGTTGCCATCGGGAGAAGCTCATCCGACCCCTGACCGTACGCAGGCACCATCAGGACGCCATTTGCGCTGCCGCTCCACAGGTAGCCGCGAAGAGCCGATCCGTCGTCGGCGACGATTGCGACCGGAGATGCACCCATGGCCGTGTAGACGTCGGCCGAGGCGACATCACTCGAGCGGTCCGCCACTAGTGACCACGACGCAAGACTCAGCACCGCCACCAGGACAATTGCCGCAAATGCACCGACCGCAACACCGGCTCCTGCCATCGATCGACGCGGACGCTCATCAAGCCGCGGCATCGGCGGAGCAAACGGTGCCGTTGACGCGAGCTCGGTCGTGAGAGATTGGAGCTTGGTGTCCATGCGATCACTCATCAAGCAGCCCCCTCAGTTTGTGTCTGGCCCTGGCGAGATGGCGCTTCACGGAGCCCTCCGACATTGACAGGCGTGAGGCAACTTCGGGTGCAGTCAGGCCTTCCCAGTACGTGAGGAACACCGATGCGCGTTGGTTGGTGCTCAGTGACCCAACCGCCTCGAGTACTTCCGGTCGTACCTCCGGGAGATAGGTTGTGTCGTCGGTGAAGGTGCGCATCTCTCTTGCCCGTCTTCGCATCGTTGACCTGTGGTGCATTCGTGCTTCGTTGAGAACCGATCGATACAGATACGCACGATGATTCTCGACCTTGGTCCACTGGCGTGACGTCATCGCTCGAATCACCGCATCCGACACAACATCGGGCGCGTCTGTCGGTCCGACGATGCCGGTTGCAAAGCGAACCAGCGCATCGGAGTGTTTTGCGTAGATCTCCTCGTTGGGAGCACTGTGCACAGAGATGAGATGCCGCCGATGTGTCTCTTGGGTGACAAGCTACTTGAAGAACCTTCGCGCCTCACGCGAGAAAGAGTGTCACCCGTAGAGGGTGGCCGCGGCATCTCAGGTGTATGGCTCGGACACCTACTGGATTCATCGTTGCGGCGATGCTCGTGTGTGCCCTTGCCGTGGCGGCTTGCGACACCGCAAGTTCGTCAACGATCGGATCAACGGCGACCCCACCTGTGGACCTGACCGCTACGAGCCTTCGGACAGAGCCGGGTGGGTCGTCGGTCGATCCGACGACGACAGTCGCTGAGGCGTCGACAACGACCACGGAACCTGTGCCTGAGACGCCGTTCGTCGGTGGCGGTGAGCCGATCTTTGGCCCAAGGGAGTTCGCTTGGGCATCGAACTTTGTGGTTCCTGGACCGATCGTCGAGTTCGAGGGCCTCCACTACATGTTCTACACCGGCCACGCTGTGGAACGGCCCAATCTCACCAGAGGTCAGGTCGGCGTGGCATCGAGTGCAGACGGTACCGACTGGGCGTTCC
>JBPCTY010000168.1:0-2834 GCA_051011415.1 Acidimicrobiia bacterium | reverse complement strand
CCTGTATCCGGATGAGATCCACGAGTGGAAGGCACGCTTTGACACCAACGTGCACATCACCGTGGACCGCGCCGCACCCGGCTGGCTCGGCGATGTCGGTGTGGTCACGCCTCTTCTCGCAAGGCTGACGTTCGACCCGGCTTCTGCAACTGCGATCGTGTGTGGCCCAGAAATCATGATGCGCGTTGTCGCAAAGGATCTGGTGCAGCGGGGCGTCCAAGAAGATCAGATACATGTGAGCCTCGAACGAAACGTGAAGTGCGGCATCGGCTTCTGCGGCCATTGCCAGATCGGGTCGATCTTCGTCTGTAAGGACGGCCCAGTCGTGACCTACGGCAGCGTTGCGAAACCCCTCGGGACGGAGGAGCTCTAATGAAGAAACCCGTGTCACGACCCACGCTTGCGGTGTGGAAGTTCGCATCGTGCGATGGCTGCCAACTCACGCTGCTCGACTGCGAAGACGAGTTCCTGTCGATACTTGGCCTTATCGAGATCGCCTACTTCCCGGAGGCAACCCGCGCTGAAGTCGAAGGCCCGTACGACATCTCGATCGTCGAGGGCTCGGTCACGACCCAACACGACGCTGACCGCATCAAAGACATACGTGCGAAGTCGGCGCTGCTGATAACCATCGGAGCGTGCGCGACGGCAGGAGGCGTGCAGGCGCTGAAGAACTGGGCCGACGTCGACGAGTTCACTTCGATTGTGTACGCCCACCCCGAGTACATCTCCAGTCTTGAAACGTCGACGCCGATCTCCGACCATGTCGAGGTTGACTTCGAGCTCAGAGGGTGCCCGATCTCGAAGCATCAGCTGATCGAGGTCATCGATGCCTTGGTCCACGGCAGGCGACCCGACACCCCGACCCACACGGTGTGCGTTGAGTGCAAGCTCCGCGGCGTGACCTGCGTGATGGTGTCACACGGCACACCATGCATGGGTCCGATAACGCACGCCGGATGTGGGGCGCTGTGCCCCGCGTACAACCGCGGGTGTTATGGATGCTTCGGTCCCGCTGAGTCCGCAAACATCGATTCGCTGCGCACGGTTTGGCACGGCCTGGGGATCGATGACGCAGATCTGGTGCGCGCCCTCCGAACGTTCAATGCATTCACACCCGAGTTCAAGGAGGCGAGCGACCGCTATGCCAGCTGAGACACGAGAGATCGCCGTCGACTACCTCGCAAGGGTGGAGGGCGAAGGGGCAATGTATCTGAGTCTCGACGGTGACGTTGTGACCGATCTTCAGTTCAACATATTCGAGCCGCCCCGGTTCTACGAAGCATTCCTGCAGGGTCGACGACACTCCGAGGCACCCGACATCACCGCACGTATCTGCGGCATTTGCCCTGTTGCATATCAGACGAGTGCGGTCAACGCAATGGAGTACGCAGCAGGCGTGACGGTCGATCCGACGATTCGAGAATTGCGACGCCTCCTCTACTTCGGAGAGTGGATCGAGAGCCACACGCTGCACGTGTACATGCTCCACGCCCCCGACTTTCTCGGCTACCCGAGCTCCATAGAGATGGCGCAGGACCACCCGCAAACGGTCATCGATGCGCTCAGGCTCAAAAGGCTCGGCAATCAGATCATGACGACCGTTGGAGGACGCGAAATCCACCCGGTGAATGTGCGGGTCGGTGGGTTCTACCGAGCACCGACACGAACGGAGCTGGAGCCGTTGCTGTCGGAGCTTCGTTGGGCGCTCGGGACAGCCAAGGCAACCGTCGACCTTGTTGCTGGCTTCCCGTTCCCCGACTTCGAGATGGACTACGAATTCGTCGCACTGCGGCACCCGACCGAGTACGCAATCGTCGATGGCCGGATCGCGTCCTCGGGAGGTCTCGACATTGCCGTGCCACAGTGGCGGCAACACTTCGAAGAGTTCCACGTCGAATGGTCGAACGCGCTCCACGCCAGGATTCGAGGCGGCGGCCGCTACCACGTCGGCCCGATGGCACGGTTCACGGTGAATCACGACAGGCTGACACCCGAAGCAGCGGAGGCAGCCGCGCGAGCTGGACTCAACGAGGGTGAATCGAATCCGTTCAAGAGCATCATCGTTCGGGCAGTCGAGATCGTTCTTGCATGTGAAGAGGCCATCACGATCATCGAGAACTACGAAGCACCCGACCCATGCTTTGAAGAGGTTGAGCCTGCTGATGCGGTCGGGCACGGCGCAAGCGAGGCGCCACGTGGGCTGCTCTACCACCGCTACGAGATCGACAGCGATGGCCTCATTTCCAACGCACAGATCGTTCCGCCGACTTCGCAGAATCAAGCGCAGATCGAGCAGGATCTGCGTCGGTTTGTCGACGGACGCACGCAGCTCGACGACGACACGCTCCAGTGGCAGCTTGAACAGGCAATTCGCAACTATGACCCGTGCATCTCCTGCGCAACACACTTCCTGGACCTGACCGTTGACCGAAGGGGCCGCCCATGAGCCGGAGGCTGGTGGCTATCGGGAACACCGACCGCGGCGACGACGCGGCAGGATGGGAGGTTGCGCGAACACTCACGGGGTGGGAAATCGAATTCCGCATGGCTGGCTCCATCGAGCTGATAGCGGACTGGAACCCAGATGACGACATCGTCATCGTTGATGCGATGCGGTCGGGCGAGGAACCCGGCTCCATTCACCGGTTCGACGCCCTATCGGATGAGCTCCCTCGTGGCGTGTTCACCTCAACACACTCGTTCGGGCCAGCGTCGCTCGTTGAACTCGCCAAGGTGACTGGACACATGCCGCGGTCGCTCGTCGTGTACGGCATCGAAGCAAAGCAAACGGACCACGGCTCGCCGATGTCTCCCGAAGTGGCGTACGCCGT
>JBPCTY010000167.1:0-4984 GCA_051011415.1 Acidimicrobiia bacterium | reverse complement strand
GGCAGCAGAAGCTCGACGGTTCGTCAGCCATGCTTGAGGCACGGCCCGGCGCTGTCCACCGTGCGTGCGTTCGGCTGGAAGAGGCAGGGATCCTCGATGCGATCGTCACCCAGAATGTTGATGGTCTCCACACAGAAGCTGGGTCGAGTCCGCACAAGGTCATCGAGGTGCACGGGACGGGGCGCGAAGCAAGCTGCCTGGATTGTGGGGTTCGGCAGCCGATCAGAGGGCCGCTTGATGAGTTCCAGGAAACTGGTCTTCCACCTCGATGTGCGGCCTGTGACGGCTTGGTGAAGCCGGCCACCATCAGTTTTGGGCAGGGGCTCAACCCGATGATCATCCAAAGTGCGTTCGCTGCTGCTGATTCATGCGATCTCGTCGTCGCTCTCGGCACGACACTCTCGGTCTACCCCGCTGCAGATGTGTCTCTCCAGGCGGCACGACGCGGTGTTCCCTACGCCGTTGTGAACCAAGGCCCAACGGACCACGATGGCAGTGGTGCCGTGACCCTGCGTATCGACGGGGAGGTCGGTGCGGTGTTCGGGAGCGCTGTCGGCATGGCGATCGGAGAGTGATCCTGGCGCTCACAAAGGTCGGCGCAGGACTCCGATAGCCTTGGATCAACAGCTTTCTAGCGGAGGAATACATGCGGATCGAACGGGACTCGATGGGGGAAATCCAGGTTCCTGACGGGGCGTACTACGGCGCTTCCACCCAGCGCGCCGTCGACAACTTTCCGATCTCAAACCTCCGGTTTGGCCGGTCGTTCATTTGGGCGATGGGATTGCTCAAGGCGTCGGCTGCTGTGACGAACAAGGCGAACGGTTCGGTCGATGCGGAGATCGCAGATGCAATCACCGCAGCAGCTGAAGAGGTGATGACGGGCGGTCTGGATGACCACTTCGTGCTCGACATCTTCCAGACTGGGTCCGGGACCTCGACCAACATGAACGCAAACGAGGTGATCGCAAACCGCGCCACCGAACTGCTCGGTGGCGATCTCGGGTCGAAGCTTGTTCACCCAAATGACCATGTCAACGCCGGTCAGTCCTCGAATGACACGATCCCAACCGCAATTCACGTAGCCGCTGTCGCTGCGATCGAACAGGATCTGCTGCCAGCGTTGGACGCGCTCGCTGGTGCGCTTGAGGCCAAAGCGGCCGAGTTCGATGATGTGCTCAAGTCGGGTCGAACGCACCTCATGGACGCAACGCCGGTGCGGCTTGGTCAGGAGTTCGGCGGCTATGCCACTCAGGTCCGCAACGGTGCTGCTCGAGTGCGGAAGGTCCTACCCGAGCTGTTGGAACTCGCCCTGGGCGGTACAGCGGTAGGAACAGGCATCAACGCTCCCGAGGGGTTCCCGTCCGCCACGATCGCTGAGATGGCGCGGAGGTCTGGATACGCGTTCGTGGAGGCTCCAGATCACTTCGAGGCGCAAGCTGCCAAGGATGCTGTCGTGAATGCGTCGGGTGCGCTCAAGACGGTCGCTGTATCGCTCTTCAAGATCGCAAACGATCTCCGATGGCTGTCATCGGGGCCCAGGACAGGAATTGCTGAGATCACGCTGCCATCGCTCCAGCCGGGAAGCTCAATCATGCCTGGCAAGGTGAACCCAGTCATTGCCGAGATGATGATGCAGGTTTCCTCTCAAGTTGTTGGCAACGACTCCGCGATCACATGGGGCGGTGCGAACGGAAACTTCGAGCTCAACGTGATGATGCCGATGATGGCCCACAACCTTCTCGAGTCTGTCGAGCTCCTGTCAACGAGTTCTTCGGTGATGCGCGAGAAGATGGTTGAAGGCATCGAGGCGAACGGTGACCGAGCGCAGTTCCTGCTCGAGCAGAACGTGATCATCATCACAGCGCTGGTGCCGGTGATCGGCTACGACAAGTCTGCGGAAGTTGCGAAGAAGGCGTTCGCTGAGGGAAGGGGAGTCCGCGAGGTCGCTCTTGAGCTCAACGTGCTCCCAGAGGATGAACTCAACGCAGCGCTTGATTTGCGGCCGATGACCGAAGGTGGTGTGGTGGGGTGATCCGATCCGGATTCCCGCGACCAACGACGCGCGCTGGACGATGACCGTGGCTGCAACGATCGTCTAGGACTCTGACTGGTTGAGTGCGTCCTCGAGCGTTGTCCACGCGAGATCTGCGCACTTGATGCGCACAGGAAACTTCTTCACGCCCTGAAGAGCCTCGAGGTCGCCCAGGACTGAGCCAGGCCGCTCGTGGTCGATCGGATCCTCACCCTCGTCGATCGTCATCATGATCTTGAACTTCCTGGTGACTTCTTCGACCTCAGGGACCGTCTTCCCGACGATGACATCCATCATCATCGAAGCAGAGGCTTGTGAAATCGAGCAGCCCTGACCTTGCATGGCCGCATCGGTCACGACGCCGTCCTCGATCACTATGTCCAGTGAGAACTCATCTCCACACGAGGGGTTGTTGCCTTCAGCATGAACGTGGTCACCACCGAGCGTTCCGCGCCGCCGCGGATTCCGGTAGTGGTCGAGAATGACTTCTCTATAGAGCTCGTCGAGTTGTGACACAGGTACCTCTTGATGTTCGATGAAGGATATTGCGGTGTGCGGGGGTCTTATGCGAGCCCGAACACCTTTCGCGCCTTGTGCAGGGACTCAACGAGTACGTCGACTTCTTCTGGCACGTTGTACAGGTAGAACGAAGCGCGAGCGGTCGCCGGTACCTCAAGGTACTTCATCAGCGGTCGAGCGCAGTGATGGCCCGCACGGATAGCAACACCGTCCTGGTCCACGATGGTTGCCAGGTCATGCGGGTGGATGTCACCAAGGGCGAAGCTCACTGCGCCTCCCCGTTTTGCCACATCGGCCGGTCCGTACACCGTGAGGTCTGGGACTTCGGCGAGCTGCGAGAGCGCATAGGCGGTGATGTCGCGTTCGTGAGCCGCGACCTCTTCCATGCCGACTTTCGAGAGGTAGTCAACAGCAGCACCAAACCCGACAGCCTCGGCGATCGGTGGTGTTCCTGCTTCGAATCGGTGGGGCACCGGTGCCCAAGTGGAGTGGTGACGCTCGACGACGTTGATCATTTCGCCGCCGCCCTCAAGGGGTTCGAGTTGCTCGAGCATCTCGGCCTTGCCCCACAGCGCTCCGACGCCTGTGGGACCGAGCATCTTGTGTGCTGAGAAGGCCATGAAGTCCACGCCAAGTTCGTCCGCCTTGACGGGGATGTGGGGGACGAGTTGTGCGCCATCGAGCACGGAAATTGCACCGACGCGTCGTGCAGCATGGGCGAGTGTCGCGATCGGTCCGATCGCCCCCGTGACGTTCGACATACCAGCGAACGCCACAACCTTGACATCGTCGGTGATGACTTCGTCTAGGTCAGCGGTGTCGATGATGAAGTCATCGTCAAGCTCGAGATATACGAGTTCTGCCCCGGTGTACTTGGTCACCATCTGCCAAGGAACGATGTTGGCGTGGTGCTCGCTGATCGTGACGACGATCTTGTCTCCCGCACTGAGGTGGTTGAGACCCCAGCCATATGCGATGTGGTTCAGGGCCGTCGTGGTTCCGCGGCTGAATGCGAGCTGTGCGGCAGACGTACCGATGAACGCCGCGATCTTGGAACGGGCCAGTTCGTAGGCCTCAGTTGCCTCCGACGCAAGCGTGTGGGCTCCACGGTGAACGTTTGAGTTCATCCGCTCGTAGTAGTCGTCCATGGCGGCAAGCACCGAGATTGGCTTCTGGGTTGTCGCCGCAGAATCGAGGTAGACGAGCGGTTTGCCGTTGACCTCGCGCTGAAGGATCGGAAAATCTGAACGAAGTGCGCGAAGATCGCTCACCCCGTGGTCACCTCGGTGCGGTAATCGTCGTAACCACTTGACTCGATCGCATCTGCGAGAGCGGCGCCACCGGATTCGACGATACGGCCGTCGACAAACACATGGACGACATCGGGCGTGATGTAGTCGAGCATCCGTTGATAGTGGGTGATGATCAAGAAGCCTCTGTCATCGGTCCTTAGATTCTGGACACCTTCGGCAACGATCTTGAGGGCGTCGATGTCGAGTCCCGAGTCAGTCTCGTCAAGGACCGCAAAGTCCGGTTCGAGCACTGCCATCTGCAGGATCTCATTGCGCTTGCGTTCGCCTCCCGAGAACCCTTCGTTGAGGTAGCGGTCAGCGAACGATGGGTCCATACCGAGTTCCTGCATGGCCTCAGCCACCTTCAGGCGAAGCTCAAGCACGGTGTAATCCATACCTTGCTTGTTCGAAAGGGCAGTGCGTAGAAAGTTGACGACGGATACGCCGGGTATTTCCTCGGGGTACTGAAACCCGAGGAACATGCCTGCCTGACCGCGGTCTTCGGGCGCATCCTCTGTGATGTCGTTGCCCTTGTACGTGATCGTTCCCTGCGTCACTTCGTATGCGGGGTGACCGAGCAGAACGTTGGCGAGCGTGGACTTGCCGCTGCCATTCGGACCCATGATTGCGTGGGTCTCTCCTGGATTGATCGTGAGCGAGACACCCTTGAGTATCTCGATGTCATCGACCGATGCGTGCAGGCCGTCGATGACGAGCAAAGGCTGTGGTGTGGGGTTTTCCAACATGGCCATGAGTGTAACCCTGCGCGTGGTGATGCTTAGCCGCGAAGTGCGGTGAAGATCCGTTCCATCCGTGCGATGTCAACGTCATCGAGTGATGCGTATTCCTGCACGTAATACCGTCCGACGCCGAGGGATGCGAGCCGTTCCATGGCAGCGTGAGCTTGATCGGGCAGACCGTGCGGCACAGACCGTTCATCGATCATCGCGGTGTAGTCGGCGACTGTCATTTCCCGACGCTCGGCTCGTCGCTCGAGATCTGCGATGTGCTCAGCCTCGGTGTCGAACACCATCGCCGGTCCCGCAAAGCTGATCAGAATCGACTCGGGATCGCGGCCCGCAGCCGTCGCTGCCGAGCGCAGGACGTCGCGACGGCTCGCAAGCGTCTCTGCATCAGT
>JBPCTY010000166.1:0-48410 GCA_051011415.1 Acidimicrobiia bacterium | reverse complement strand
GTGTCGACGCCGTCGCCGTCCCAGTCACCGGCAATTGGCTGATCCCCGCTGTTCCCAAACGGCACAACGATGTCAGCGATCCCCTGGGTGTTGGTGTTTCTGAGATAGAAGGTCGCATCCGACGGTCGGTAGATACCCACGGTCTCGTCGCCGTCTCCGTCCCAGTCACCGACGAAGGGTTCGTCTTTCGGGTCTCCGTAGTAGAACGTCTTCACGCTGCTGTCTGGCATCTGGAGCGTCCAGATCCCAGTCTTTGGATCCTGCACGCCAACCGATGATGCCCCTGCCGGAACGTCAGACGGTGTGCCGTCGATACCTGAGTTGTCGATGTCGAAGTACCAGCTGTACAGCCCAAACATCGAAGTAACCGATCCAACGGAAAGGGTCTTGGTGACCTCAATGTCTTCTGAAGTCATCGCCGTGAATCGGATCGTCTTGGCGCTCCCTGACGTGTTGTGAGCGATGACCTCGGCCTGCGTCAATCGGTGGTCGGCGCTGGATCCCCACACTCTGTCGACCACGGTGTCTGTGTTGAATGTGAATTCCCATGAAGACCGAGGGTTCGACGGCGTCAGGGACCAGGTGTCCGGGACCGACACGAGGTAGGGGAAGTTCGATCCCCACTTGTCCTTGACCCATTCAGAGGCGCCACCGTTCGATGAGGAGTAATAGGCACGGACGATCTGACTGTCTGGCGCCGATGGATGCGTCATGACTTCACCGTTGGTCGCAAGCGCCGCGGCATCCCATGCCGACGCAAGCTGGCGGCCGGCGATCCAACCGGCATACACCTGGTACGAAGAGTCGTTCTTTACGTCGCAGAAGCATCCCATTGCAGTGTGATTGGTGCTTGCTGCAAATGAGGCGGCGTACGACCGTGCCGCGACTGCCTGAGTCTTGAGGGCATCAGATGGCCACGAATATGGGACCTCGGCGATCCCGCGGGTGTAGTCGTCGAGGGACGTCTCTACTACCAGATCAAAGCCGCGCCATTCTGGGCAGCCGCCACAACCAGGAGGGCCATCGAGATCTGGTACAGATCGTTGGCTTGATCCATTGTCAACGATGCGGAATGCCGTTCCGTAGCCATAGGTGCAGTCGTTTGTGCGTCTGCAGTTCGTCGCCTCGATGAGATACGCAGGCTCTCCGCTCCCTGACATGTCGAACGTGAGGTCGCAGGAGCCGACCCCCCAGTCCGTCTCAGCGCCATCGATCGTGACAACGAGTGCACAGCCGTCCGGCTGGCCCTGTCCAGGGGTTGTATCGGTGACTGTGACATGGTCGTCTGGCGTTCCGGCTGGTCTGCTCTCGAGCGTTGCTGACGGTGGGCTCACCTCGCCGGTTTGCCTTGTGACGACGACTCCGGTTCCTGTGCCTGGACCATTGCGAATGGTGACCGTCGTCGACGTGATGTCTGATGCGACGTTCGTGTGAAGAGTGACAGGGTCGGGGATCCCATCGACGCCCAATATGCCGATCGTTGCACCTTGGTAGTAGTCGGTCAGGATCGTCTCGTAGGACTGACCGCCATCGGCCGCTCGCGCATATGCGCCGTATTGGCTCATCCCGACACCATGGCCCCAGCCGGCACCCTCGAACGTGATCGTGTCAGATCCTGCTGCCTGCGCAGGGACCGAGGGCAGGACAAGAAGCGCAGCGAACGCAGCGAGAACGCTGAGCACGCGCCGAAGGCGAGTGGGGTGGGTGGTGGATGAGTTCATGTTGCGCTCATTGAATCTATTGCGATGTACCGATAATCAACGACTTCTTCGACCTACCTCAGACATCGGCAGGAGTGGACCGCATCTCAAGCGGTCAGCAACAATTGGTGGTCAAGGAGTCGCTATGCGTTGCGGCGTGTGCCTATGCGTCGACAGTCCAGGTGCCACGCGATCGCAGCAACTTGTGGAGGTCGCCAGGACCACGCTGCTCCTGTGCGTGGGCGATCTGTTGCTCCATTGCCGTGCCGTAGTCCTGGGCCTTCACGTCCCTGAACACACCAAGCGGGGTAGGACCGTACGGGCCCTGAGCGATGCGGCTGAGTGCGAATGCCACTGCAGGGTTCGGTGCGCTTGCGTTGTGCACGTGGATGTTGTCGTGTCCGACGTCAGCCACTTCAACGATGCGGGCGCCCTCGGCATCGACTTGCACGCCCCACTCATCGTCCTTGCCGAACACGATCGGTTGACCGTGCTCAAGCCAGATTCGGTTCTGATCCCGCGATGACTTGTCGGTGAGGTCAAGAAATGCCTTGTCGTTGAAGACGTTGCAGTTCTGGTAGATCTCCAGGAATCCTGCGCCCGGGTTCTCGTGCATCGCCTTCAACATCTTGATCGTGTGGTTGCGATCCATGTCAATCGTGCGAGCCACGAATGTTGCCTCTGCTCCGAGTGCAAGGCTGACCGGGTTGAACGGGCGGTCGAGTGACCCCATCGGGCTGGTCTTGGTTGTCTTGCCAACCTCGGAGGTCGGTGAGTACTGGCCTTTGGTGAGTCCGTAGATCTGGTTGTTGAACAGGATGATGTTCAGGTTCACGTTGCGTCGGAGCGCATGGATGAGGTGGTTGCCACCGATGGACAGCCCATCACCGTCGCCGGTGATGACCCACACCGTGAGGTCAGGGTTTGCGGTGGCGACGCCCGTAGCGATCGCCGGAGCGCGGCCGTGCACGGTGTGCATTCCGTATGTGTTCATGTAATACGGGAAGCGGCTTGAGCAACCGATCCCGGACACGAAGACATGCTTCTCCCTGTCGATGTCGAGGGAAGCGAGGAACATCTGGACTGACGCAAGGATCGTGTAATCCCCGCAACCAGGGCACCAACGAACTTCTTGGTCGGTCTGGAAGTCTGAACGGTCGTATCGTGTTTCCGTCATTCCGATTCCCCTCCATCGAGGACTTCGTGGATCTTTTCTTCGATGTCTCTCGCTCGCATCGGAAGCCCCTGTACCCGGTTGTAGCCAACGGTTGGGATCAAGTAGTCCGCCCTGATGAGTTTCGACAGCTGTCCCATATTGATTTCAGGGATCAGCACCGTATCAAAGCCGCGGAGGGTCTCCTCGAGGTTGGACGGGAAAGGATTGAGGTGGCGCAGGTGAACGTGTGAAACCTCCCTGCCAGACGCACGAACCCTGTTGACGGCCGTTCGGATTGCGCCGTAGGTGGATCCCCATCCGAGCACGACGAGATCTGTTCCGTCTCCATGGACCTCGACATCTGGGATGTCGTCTGCGATTCGGGCGACCTTGCTTGCCCGCACGTCGGTCATGGTTTCGTGGTTGTCAGGCCCGTATGCCACGTTGCCGGTTGTTGCGTCCTTTTCAAGGCCGCCGAGGCGATGCTCGAGACCTGGCTGGCCCGGGATCGCCCACGGTCGAGCCAGGGTGGTTTCGTCCCGCAGGTAGGGGAGGAAGGTCTCGCCTTCCTCAATCGACGCATACGGCACCGAGATGTCTTCAAGACTGTCGACATCCGGAAGTCGCCACGGTTCGGACGACGTTGCGACGTATCCATCGGTGAGCAAGAGAACGGGTGTCATGTACTTGATCGCGATCCGTGCTGCCTCGAATGCCGCATCGAATGCGTCTGATGGAGCGGAGGTCGAGACAATGGGGAGAGGTGACTCACCGTGTCTGCCGTACATCGCAAACAAGAGATCGGATTGCTCCACCTTGGTGGGCAGTCCGGTCGAGGGGCCGCCTCGCTGGACATCGATGACGATGAGCGGGAGCTCCATGATCATGGCGAGAGACAGAGTCTCGGACTTCAGCGCCAGTCCTGGCCCTGATGTCGAGGTGATGCCGAGCCGACCGGTGAACGCTGCTCCGAGCGCGGTTCCGATGCCTGCGATCTCGTCCTCGGCTTGGATCGTCTTCACCCCAAAGTTCTTGTGGCGGGCCAACTCCTCAAGGATCGTTGATGCCGGTGTGATCGGATACGAACCTAGGAACAGCGGAAGCTTCGCCTTCTCCGCAGCGGCGATGAGACCCCACGCCGTTGCCGTGTTTCCCACCACGTTGGTGTATTCACCTGGTGGCAGGGCGGCTGGCTGAATCTCATATGTGTGATGCAACGCCTCAACGGTGATCCCGAAGTTGTATCCGGCCTTGAGCGCCGATGTGTTGGCGTTGGCGACAGGGGAGCCTTCGCCGAATTTTTGAACGATCCACTCCGATACCGGCTCTAGCGGTCTCGTGTAGATCCACGACATGAGCCCTAGGGCAAAGAAGTTCTTTGACCGGAGGGTCGCCCGGCCGGTCACACCTGAGCCTTTGACGGCCTCTTTCGTGAGCTCTTCCATGGGAGCAGTTATGACCTGATACGCATCGAGAGAACCATCTTCCAGAGGGTTCCCGTCGTATCCAGCCTTTGCAAAGTTCCGCTCCTCGAACGCATCAGAGTTGACGATGAGAAGCCCACCCTTGACCAGATCATGGAGGTTTGCCTTGAGGGCTGCTGGGTTCATGGCCACAAGGCAATCGGGGCTATCGCCGGGCGTCAGGATGTCCCAATCTGCGATGTGCACCTGGAACGAAGAGACACCACCGATCGTCCCCTGCGGCGCACGGATCTCAGCTGGGAAGTTGGGAAGCGTCGCAAGGTCGTTGCCGAACAGTGCTGATGAGGACGTGAACTGCGTGCCTGCAAGCTGCATACCGTCGCCGGAGTCTCCTGCGAATCGGATGACAACATCCTCAATCCGTTCGGGCGTGGGTCGAGGTTCGGTCAGGGTGTCGTCGGACACGGGTGCTGGCTCCTATGTGGGTGTGCCGCTGGTCTTGAACCAGCGCGTTTTGTTCGCTCAATCGAACCTTTTCGGGTCCGTGGTTGAACGGTGACCCAGAGCATATTCGACCGTGGGCACATCCACAGTTTCTTTGTGATCCGGACCGGGTCAGACCGTCTCGTCAAAGTGTATCGGGGGTGTGCCTACGCCGATGACGTCCTCTGACTCGAGCAGTCTGGCGATCCCGAGCAGGGATGACTCTGACCACATACTCCCGATCAGCTGGATTGATTCACCCCGACGCGACTCGTGAGCCACAGGAACAGAAAGCGCAGGTAGGCGAATCCGATTGATCGGTGCCGTGTATCGAGAGAGAAGGCTCCGGTGGAAGTGCTGCTCGCCGCGGATCGAAATGTCGTCCTCGCCAATGACCTTGATGGATGCACCAACAGTTGGCGCCACCAGCGCAGTGATTCCCTTGTCCTCGAGGCGACTGACTTCTGCTCGGGCTGCGGAACCCCATCGTTCCGCTTCGATCACCGCCGATGGGTCGGCCTGCATTGCAGCTTCGATTCGGCCGGCAACATCCGCCCCGTACCGCTCCGGATGACCCTCAAAGCGGTTCCGGTGCACCTCAAGAATCTCTGGTGCGATGGCATCGACGAGCGATTCTGGCGGTGTGAGCACTTCGGCGGACAGCTCGACGATCTCGATGCCGAGTGAGCTACAGCGTTCCAAGAACGTCGCAACATCCGCTCGCACCGTGTCAGACATCGGTCCATCGTTCCAAGGTGCTGGTACGCCGAGCCGGATTCCCTCCGGACTGTGGACCTGGTCCCCATCCACTGCACGGTTCTGGCTCCACGGATCGGATGCGTCATCGCCAGCCATCGCGATGTAGCTCGCGGCAAGATCGTCAACGGTCCGAGCCAGAGGGCCGACCGTGTCGAGGGATCCAACCAAAGGAGTGACACCGGTCAGCGGCACCCTCCCATGGGTGACCTTGAGTCCCATGATCCCGCACAGTGCTGCGGGAACCCTGACCGAGCCTCCCGTGTCTGTGCCAATGGCCACCGGTACGACGCCGGCCGCAACCACGGCGGCCGAGCCGCCGGACGAACCACCAGGTGATGTGTCTGGGTCCCACGGGTTTCTCACCGGACCGAACCACGGGTTCTCCGAGGTGAACCCGAACGCGAACTCATGCAGCCCGACCCTCCCGACGATCACGGCTCCTGCTGCTCCGAGGCGGCGCACCACGCTTGCCGACGTCGTCGCGACCTCGGTCGGGAAGGACGAGCCGTTGGTCGTCGGCATACCCGCATCGTCGATGAGGTCTTTGAGAGCGATTGGGACACCGGCCAGGGGACCAGGATCGCGTCCCTGTTCGACAAGCCGGTCGATCGCCTCGGCGCGATGCATGGCACCGGAGCGGTCAATCAGTGTGAATGCGTTTAGGTCAGCGTGCGCCTGCTCTGCGGTGTTGAGAGCAGATTCAATGACCTGGGCTGCGGTGAGACGACCTGACCGGACCTGCGCAGCAATGTCCGTGGCCGTGTTCATTTGCTACTCCCAGGTAATCGGTCTCGTGTCCGGAACGATAGAGATCCAGATCCGTCCGGGTGCGATGACGATTTGGTCGCCGTCCTCGGTGAAGAGGTCGAAGGGGTCAGACGTCGTTTCCCTGGACCAGGTCCCGGCGGTAACGGTTCCGTTGCTGAACACATACGCATCTCCGGAGCCCGTTGTCTTCGTTGCAGGTACCGATGAACCACTCGACCCCGAAGGTGGAGACGCGACGTACTGTTGACCCTTCATGGCGACCACGGTGTCGAATGCAATTTGGCCTTGTTCTCCGTCTTCATCGACCCACATGTGAGGCTCGTCTCCGATGAAGCGCTGGTACATCTCTCCGTCCCAATGCCAAACGGATGGGTCCGCATCCGAGAACTCGATCGTCACAATCTCGGCTTGCTCCGCGCTCTGCGTCGGCTCGCCGTAGGGGAATAGGTTCCCCGGATTGTCGTCGGCCCACCCGATGTCATCGGCGTACCCTCGGAGTGCCTCGGTGCTCATGTAGAGGTTCTGTGGTGCGCTGCGAGTAGAGATTCGATACGTAGCGACACCATTGTCGTACACGATCCGAACGCCCTCTGCCCGAAACACTTTCTGAACCCACGGCTGTGCACCGCTGACTTGGAACACTGGATCAAAGTGCTTGAGAACTGCTGCATCGGTGGGTCTGCCCGAGCGATTCGGTCCGACATACTCGCTGTCGTTCTGGTGGAACAAAGCAATGAACCTCGTCAACCCACCTTCGACCCGGATCTCATACACGGCATCAGCGAGCTGCAGCCCGGACTGAGGGCGCGCCTTGGGGTGATTGTCAATCTTTACGGCGATAACTCTGCGATCAATGAGGTCGTCGCTTGCAGGGAGACCATTGATTGAGTCGGCGACCTCGAGTTCCGGTTCGGTGGTCGTCGTTGTCGTTTCTGGCGTCTCAGTGGTCGTTGTGGTCTCGGGTGCGGCGACGGTCGTGACAGGTGCGAGCGTCGTGCTTGTTGTTGTGGTGGTGTCGTCAGCGGAGTCACCAGAGCATGCGGATGCGACGAGGGCAATGGCGGTGAGCGCGACCGAAAACACGAAGATTCGTGAGTGCATGGCCGCGAGCTTAGGTAGCGGCTTTGGTAACTCGGTGTCCCGTCCGCAGAATGAAGTACGGGAATACCAGGCCGAGAAGAGCGAGTCCGGTTCCTTCGCCGACGACGAAGGCGAGCGCTACCCGCTCAACCGGAGCGAGGTCTGACAGGGCCAGGGTTGCGATCGCCGCAAGCAGGGCGATGCCCCAACCCGAAGCCAGGACAGCCCCCTTCGCAGATGCGCTGTAGACCTGCGTCGCAAACAGAGCGCCCAGCCCGAGGCCCACTCCCGCGCCACCCAGCCCGGCGGCCAGAAGTGGCGGCACGAAGTCTTGGCCGTACACCAGTTCAATGAGCGTCCGAAGGAGCAGGGCCGCACCAATCGCGCCAAACGCTGCGAGAACAACCGCTCCAATCGTGATCCGCGGCGCCCATCTCCAGAGCCGTTCGGGTGTGTCTGACTGTGCAAGGGCCGTGAAGTCGGGGAGCACTCTTGCCACAAGGTTGTATGCAGACGTGACCGGACCGCGAAGAAGCGCAAATGTGGTGAAGAAGATGCTGACTGCTGCGGGCGTGCCGCCGATGAACCCGACGGCGATGGGGCCGCCAGCAATGATCAGCTGGCTTGCAGCTGTCGCAAGGATGAGCCATGCCAGAAACGATCCAGGTTGTGCTGCCGCTGGCGACGACTCTCCTGCGCCCTCGATTGGGGCGAACGGCCGTGCGAGCAGCGTTGCGAGAGGTGCAAGGGCCATCACAACGGCGAAACCAACGGCGTCAGCCCCAAGCGATGCGGCAACCAAGCCACCAACCAACAGCCCGAGGGCTTCAAGTGCGATGGTTCCCCCATACCCCCCAAATCGACGGTGCCCGGCAAGCGTTCCGCGACCTGTGGCCATCACCGATCGGCTCACCATGATGACCGCCGTGATGAGTACGAAGCGGACATCGCCTTCGAAGAACCGGTCGAGGGTGAACACCACAAATAGGATTCCGATCGTGGTTCCGACGACAAAGGCACCCACCATGTCGCGTGCGATCCGACGGATGCGACCTGGGTCGCGAGTGACTACGAGGGCCCTGGTGAGGTGCTGCTCGGCAGGTAGCTGGAGCACCGTGTAGATGAGAAACATCAACGTCCAAAGAACCGCTATCGGGGCGAACCCATCCGTCCCCAATGTCCGGCTTCCGAGGGCTTGGAACACGAGGACCGAGATCGCGCTGAACGCTGTTGCGACGACGATCAACGCTGTCCCGACGTTCTCACGCCTTCGAATCGAGTTGTCTCTGGACATCGGCTCGCAAGGTAGTGGCAGGTGTCACGGATGCGTGGAAGCGGTACGGTGCGCTATGTCCCAGAACGATGTGATCACCCTCGTGCAGACCCGGCTCGCAGCGGCTGCGGATCCTGAGAAAGCTGCACCGATGGCTGCCTATTTGAAAACGGAAATGCCGTTCTACGGGGTGCAGAAGGCAGGAAGAACACCCATCGTTCGTGAGTTGGTGTCGTCATACCCACCTCAGACCCGGATTGCATACGAGGCAAACATTCGCGCTCTGTGGGCTTTGCCGCATCGCGAGGAGAAGTACGTCGCCCTGAGCTATGCCCGAGCGTTCAACAGTTTCGTGACGATCGACTCAGTGCCTCTGTACCGGGCGCTGATTGTTGACGGTGCGTGGTGGGATCTTGTCGACGAGGCGGCTACGAAGCTTGTCGGTCGCGTCGTTCTGACCGAACGAGACGAAGCGGGGCCGATTGTCACGAAGTGGGTTGGTGACGAGGACATGTGGTTGCGAAGAACCTCAATTGTCTGTCAGCTTGGCCACAAGGAGCAGACCGACCGCTCATTGCTTGATGAGGCGTGCGGCGCCAACCTCTCCGACCGAGAGTTCTTCATCAGAAAGGCGATCGGCTGGGCTCTACGCGAGTTCGCCAAGACCGATCCGGCCTGGGTGATGGAGTGGGTTGCCCTCAACGAGAACGAGATATCCGGGCTCTCAAGACGCGAAGCCCTCAAACACATGGCATAGGGGCCTCGCTAGGCGATGCGTCCCGCCCGGCTGGCCGGGTAGTAGCGGGAGGCAACAACCCAGTCGATGTCGCTGATCGGCGTCGGACCGAAGGTGCGGCCGTCGGCCACCGTTGCACCGCGATTGTCGCTCAGCAGCCACACGTGGTCTTCTGGAACATCCCATTCGCCGTTCGGCCGGGAAGAACCATTCGCCCATCTGTCTGCAAGGAGGGCACCGTTCACTGTCACTCTGCCCCCATCGATCCCAATTCGCTCACCCTGAAGTCCGATGACACGTTTCACAAGGCTGATCGGTTGTCCCTCAGGATGAGCAGTCACAACGACTATCCCCCTCTGGAGGGCCCCTGCCCTGCGACGAGCGATCACGAAGTCTCCGTCGGATAGCGCGGGCTCCATCGAGTCGTCGACGATGCGGAACCGTCGCAGCGACGCAGTGACCGCGGCGCTGGCAAGAATCGTGGCGCCCACGACTCCGGCAACGACACCACGCTTCCGCATTCGAAGATCCTCCCGAGACAGCCTCGATAGTCCGACACAGAGCAGTCAGCCACGGTTACAGACAGCGGAAGCCACCGGTAGGGTGTGAGGACTTGCACCGACGGAGGAACCATGCAGCTGATCCAACGAATCCTGACGCCACGCCACGATGCCCACGCCCACTGTGATCTGTTCTGTGGCGTGTATGACCCTGCCCAGGCGAAGATCGAGGCGCTGTCGTGCTTGAAGACGGCAAAGAAGTACCACGAATCGGATGACGAGGTCTTCCGTGCCCGTTGCATCTCGATCAAGGAAGAGCGCGCTGAGCTTGTGAAGCATCACTTGAGTGTGTTGTGGACCGACTTCTTCACTGATGCGCATGTTGAGCAGTTTCCGCAGCTCCACGACCTGTTCTGGCGTGCAGGACGCGCCGCAAGCTCTGCGAAGAAGACGATGGATCCCACGGCTTCGCAGGAGGTCGTCGATTTGATTGATGAGATCGCCGCCATCTTCTGGCAGACAGACAAGGCCAAAGACATGGGCGTGTACCCACCCAGCTGAGCTCAGCCTTCGTCGATCTTCTCGGCGTGAGTGACAGTTTCGTTGGCCGGTTCGTCGGGCAGCTGAGGTGACGTTCCGGGGGCATCATCGGCTGCCTGGCGTTGCCACAACCAGTCGTACAGAGCACTCCCGAGGCCGAGCACAACGCCGACGTACGCCAGCCCACCGATGACAAGAGCCAGGACCGCCGTGATGGCGGGAGCGCCGATGATGCCTGTCGTGATAAACCACACGATCGCTGCACCGACCAGTGATGCTGGCACCACCAGTGGAATCGCCCTCCCTGCACTGGAAAGGACGCTCCGCAGGCCTTCTCTGGTGTCGGCTGGCCGGTACCAGATGCCGGCCAGGATCAACGTGTAGGTCGCGAGCGCGGCGACCGAGGCGAGTGCGACGCCCTGAATCCCGAGCGTCTCCTGCGCAACGAAGTACGCGGGTATCGCAAGGAACGTGACAACCGTTCCCACGATGACCGGAGTCCACATCTCGGTCTTCGCATAGAACGCACGTGTGATGATTTGGAGCGTCCCCCACACCGGGATGCCGAACGCATACACAAAGAGGGCAGATGCCACAGCATCGGTGTCCTGTGCGGTGAATGCGCCCCGCTCATAGAGCACCCGCACAGCGGGCGTTGTGAATGCGGCCACGAGACCGGCCGCACCGATTGACATGACAATGACGTACTTCAAGGCCTTGTCAACCGTGGCGAGGAGTTGGGGCCGGTTTCCTTCTGCAAACAATCTTGCGAGGGTTGGGTAGGCGGCGACCGCTGCTGCCTGAGCGATCACTCCGATGGGGACGAACATGGTTCGTCGCGCGTACTGGAGATCGGTCTGTGCTCCTTCACCGACCATCGACCCGAACACCGACATGAAGATCTCGTCGAGGCCGACGATTGATTGGCCGAGCATCAGAGGGAATGCGATCAGGATGTACGCCTTCACTGCCGGGTGCCGCCATGGCGTCGAGAACCGGATTTGCATGCCGACCCGTGTCGCACCCCACGCCTGCAGGGCGAAGTTGCCGATGAAGGCGCCGAAGAGCGCTCCCCAGATGAAACCTGCAGGGTCGGGCGTACCTGTCACGACGGCCCATCCGACGCCACCGATGATGATTCCGAGGTTGTACACGATTGGAGCGAGCGTTGGAACGGTGAACACGCCCTTTGCGTACTGCACCGCAGCGAACATCGCACCAACCACGAAGGCGAACTGGGCGGGCAGGATGATCCGCGTCAGGGTGATCGTGCTATCCACCTGCGCTGGTGTGAAGTCCGGATAGAGCCGTTCGATCACAAAAGGTGTCGCGATCCAAGCCAAGGCAATGACTGCTGTAATACCAATTGCCAGCCATCTGATGACTGAAGTGAAGGCATCCCAACCCTCTCGTTCCTCGTTGTCAGCGAGATACTTGGAGAAGATGGGGATAAACGTGATCGTCAGGAACCCGCCGGCCAACAGATAGTTCGCAAAATCTGGGATGCGAAAGGCTGCGATGTACTCATCCGTGATGCCGTCGGATCCAAGCATTGCGGCAAAGATCATGTCGCGGACGATTCCCAGGAGTCGGGACAGCAGGATCCCGGAGGCGACAACGATTGCGGCGGCGCCGATTTCGCCTCGCCGGAGCCGAGCCAAGAATGAGTTCATGTGAGATCGCGCGTGCGAAGCAGCAGCGTGGTGACACCGATGCTCAGCACGAGGTAGGCAATCGTGAAGATTGCGGCATCTGCGAACGAATACGGCGCAGCGTTCGAATCCAGAATCTGCTCCGCATCAGGGAAGAGACCAGCGAAGACTGAAACGCCGATCCGCCATGGTGAGAGAAATGCGAGTCCCGTGAGCACGGCAGCTACGCCGTTTTCGAACACCAGGAGAAGGGCGATGCCGATGATGACGGCTCGATCGGTGATGAAGCCCAGAGGCACGTAGATAGCTGCGTAGACCGCTGTGGCGACGAGGCCTCCAATGACAAGTGCAGGAAGCAAGGTCCATTCATCAAACCGGATGCCGTGGACGACGCCGAGCGCAATCGCACCGGTCGAAATGACCGCTGACGCGGCCGCGATTGCTGCAAAGAGTTTTGCGGCCGCGATGACCGAACGCGGCATGGGCCGGAGGGCGATGAAGCTCATGGTGAGATCGCGACGTTCGTTTCCGAGCACACCGGCAGCGATCATGATTGCGGTAATCGGAAGCACGAGGGCGAAGAACACAGCGGCTCCGACCTCCACCGCACTGCGAGCGGCTGCGCCCGACGTTCGGTTTTGTGTTGCGAGCAGGTACACGAGCACCGGCGCCGATTGGAGTAGCAAGAGAATGATCGTTCGTCTGCGCGGGAGCGCTTGCCGGATCGATACCGTGAACAGGGCGCGTGCTGGCATCATCGACGCTCCACGAGATACCGAAACACAGACTCGAGGGACTCGTCCTGCGGCTGGTAAGCGTGTACCTCAGCACCACATGCGCCTGCGACATGTGGCAGGGCCCTTCCGAGATCCACGATGTTCGTCGTACGAACGACGACTGCATCCGGCTCGGCCTCGACACCGAAAACGGCATCGGTAGCAAACAGTGCCGCCCCGAGGGTTCGAGCGTTGTCTGTCGAGATGCGTACGACGTATGGCTTGTCGTTCATAGCCGCCCGGATCGCGTCGACGCTTCCGGCTGCAGCCAAGCGGCCATCGACGATGGCGATGACCCTCGTCGAGACTCGCTCGACTTCTTCAAGCACGTGGGACGACACGATCACCGTTCTCCCATCGTTCCCGAGCTGCTGAAAGATGTCGATGAGATGGGCACGCTGGATCGGGTCGGTGCCGTTTAGCGGTTCGTCCAGGATGAGTACTTCCGGCTTTGCGACCAGCGCAGCGGCGACCTTGATTCGTTGCCGCATGCCTTTCGAGTATCCGCCTGTGGCTCTGTCGGCATCCTCGGCCATTGCCACCGAATCGATGGCCGCTGCCACGGCAGATTTTGAAGCATCTGTCCCAGCGAGTCTGGCTGCGTACGAAACAAACTGGCTGCCCGTCATCGTGGGGTACACCGCATCCTCGTCCGGGACCAGAGCCATGGATGCAAACACTGAGCTTGATCGACGTGGGTCCTGCCCGAGCACGCGCACCGAACCGTCTGACACACCTGTCAGTCCGGAGACCATTCGAAGCAAAGTGGTCTTTCCCGCTCCGTTCGGACCCAGCACGCCGGTGACGCCTGGACCGATCGAGCACGACAGGTTCGAGACAGCGACCTTCTGGCCGAACCACTTCGAAGCTGAGTCAACGACGATTGTTGGTGCGTCGACAAACGCTGGATCCGTCGTCACATCAGACTCCTATATCGGTAGAAGGAGAACGCTGTTGCCGCTCCGCCGAGTATGGCGAGCGCCAGTACCGCATAGCCGGGAGAAACACCCGCCGCAGCAAGCAGCGACTCGGAGTTCGTCTCGCCAAAGACCCACGCATTCGCCGCATCTGCGGTGTTGATCGGGGCAATCAGTGCGAACCACTTGCCACCGGTAAAGGTGGCGTTCTCGACCACTGCCTCGGCGATGGCCGTGAGGCCGATGATCACGCCGATGTAGATCGCCGCTCCAATCGCTTTGCGGTTCGACAGGCTTGCGACAACAAATCCCAAGGGAACATATGCAATCGCATAGATGAGGGCGACGGCGATGATCTTGGGAATGACGCCAGCGCTTTCGACGAGACCGCGAAGGAGCCCCTCGTCACCGGTGGCTGCTTGCCCCACGTAGAGAAAGAGTTGAGGAATGAGGAGGAAGGAGAAGACGATCGCAAGCAGGCTTGCGAATCGGGTCGCAACGTAATCGTTTGATGTCAACGGCCGCGACGAAAGCATGGAAAGGACGCCGTCTCGTCGATCGGGGATCAGGAGCTCGGGCGCTGCAAGCGCAGTGAATAGCAGGACAATCGTGCCGCCGAGACCGAAGAAGTCTGAATGGTTCGCGGTCGCTGATGCGAGCTCAGACGCATCGATCGGAATGAAGAACTGGATGCCGACGAAGACGACGGCTGGCACGACCGCAATGACGATCAGCGTCCAAGGAAGAATCTTCCGTCTTGCCTTTCGGCGAAGACCGAGAACGCGCCTGACGCCGTCGAAGAACAAAGTGCGTCGAGCGCCCGAGCGCCCCAGACGTTCTCCATCGTGCGGCTCGTAGCCGAGGTCATACACTGCTCCGGCGGTGTCGGTCACTCGCTCTGCGCCCCTCGCCTGAGAAACATCTCCTCGAGCGATGCGGTGCCCGACTCGATTCGTCTCAGGCTTGCGTTCGCCTCGGCTGCCGAGGCCACGATGAGACCAGCCACGTCTTGGTGCGGGTGCGTGACCGTGAGCACCGTTCCCCTTGTCGATACCGTTGCTCCGTTTCGATCAAGGATGCGTGCAACGTCGTCTGCACCATCGTTGAACTCCGCTCGCACATCCAGTGCGTCTTCGATCTCTCCGAGCGCAACAGAGTCGAGCAATGTTCCCCGGTCGAGCATCACGACCCAGTCACAGGTGCGTTCGATGTCGCGGAGGACGTGCGATGAAACCACAACATCGATCCCGAAGCTTCCAAGCCTTGCGATGAGGTCGAGCATCTCCTCGCGCCCGCTCGGATCGAGCCCGGATGTCGGCTCGTCGAGAAACACCAGCTGCGGATCGTGAACGATGGCCTGTGCGAGCTTCGCTCGCTGCTTCATCCCCGTTGAGTAGTCGCCGAGGTATCGGAATCGCTCCTCGTCAAGGCCAACCAGAGTCAAGACGTCAGACGCCCGCTGGCGAGCAGCACGGTCCGGTAGGCCTGCAAGCCCGGCCGCATACACCATGAAATCAGCTGCCGTCTGGTCGAGCGGAAGACATGGGCCTTCTGGCATGTACCCAACGACGCTTCGGATGTCGATCGATCTGGTTGCGACATCCATGCCAAGAACCGTTGCCGAGCCCGTGGTTGGTGTGAGGATGCCGAGCAAGATTCGGATCAGGGTGGACTTTCCCGCACCATTTGCGCCGACGAGACCGATTCGTCCCCTCGGGACGCTCATCGTCAGGCTGTGGAGAGCCGCCACCTTTTGATATGCGTGCCCAAGTCCCTGGGTCGTGAATGCTGTATCAACCACAGGTCTGAACCCTAGGTCGCATATGCCTGTTCGTTGCGTGTCCGGATTGAGTCAGATCCGTGCGGTGGGGGATCGGTACCCTGCTGGTCGTGGAAATCTTCCTTGCAACGGGCGCAGCGGTCCTCGCCACCCTTTTGTCGATTGAGCTGTGGAGATCGTGGAGAAGCCGCAAGCGGCTCCATGCGGAGATCTGGTCGATCGCGTTTGCGGCGTTTGCCGTTGCAACATGGGCGTTGGTCGCTGGTCTCGCGCTCGGCTGGACCTCAACGTCGTTTCGGATCTTCTACTTCTTCGGTGGCATTGCAAACATTCCGTTGCTTGCGGCAGGCTCAATCGCACTCGCATCGGAACGCGGAGGCCGCATCGCCTACCGAATCGTTGGTGTGTGGCTCGTCTTCGGTTTCTTCGCAACGTTCCTCGCACCACTGAATGGAGCACTCCCGACAGGCCACATCCCCGAGGGCTCCGAGGTGTTCTCATTCACGTTTGCTATCGATGCGCTGACCCTTCCGGGGCCGAGGGTCTTTGCTGCCGTGTCAGGCGGCGTAGGGACAATCGTGATCATTGGACTTTCGACGGTCACCGTCTTCCGGTCCTGGACCACAAATCGAAGACTTGCCTACGGCAACTTGCTGATCATTGGTGGCGTGATCGCTCCAGCCCTCGGAGGTTCGCTCACCGCGATCGGTCGATCGTCTGCCCTGGCGCTTTCGCTTGCCGTCGGGATCGTGCTTTTGTGGGGTGGCTACCGGATGGCGAGCGGTGCCAAGACCGTTGTCACGAACGTCGCCGAGCCCGCCACCCCGTAGTGACGTAGCGCCAATAGGTAGTTGTCGGCTTCACCCGGTCTGGCCTTGCGTCCGCTCCACCGTCATCACCAGGATGAACCTCAGCCGTGTCGTCGGCTTGGACCTGTTGGACGGGATCCGATACGTCGTCTGCGATTGCGTCGACGGACTTGCGCGTCTCGGCCAGCTGCTCTCGGAGGAAAGCAGCCTCGGTCTCCGCCTTGCCAGCGCGCTCCCTGGCGTCAGCGAGTTGCTGGCCTGCTTCGTGAAGGTTCCCGAGTTGGGCGAGCATCTTGTTCCATGCGTCAACGGGTACGAGCATCGTGCCATCCGGAACGGGTGCGGCAACGTCCTCCTCGCTCGCTGGCCATGCGGGATCTGACGAGGAGGACGTGGTCGGTGAAGCGGCAGCGTCGTCGTGTTCCTGTGTGTCGACAACGACGGGAGCTGTGGGTCTCCCGAGCTCTGCTGCCCGTCGCTCGACATCGTTCAAGTCGACCATGCGGATTGCGAGATCACCATCGGACTCGAGATAGCTTGCAAGCGTCTCCTTGCGCACCCACTTTCGCAACGTGTTGGACGGGATGCCTGTCGCAGCCTCAGCTTCTTTGAGCGTCACCCAGGAGCGCTTGGACCGAGGCTTCTTACCTGTCGGCTTGGGCGGCGACTGCTTGCTGGATGGAGCGCTTCGCATCGCTTCGGTTTCCCACCGGGTCGTTGGATCCATCCCACGCATCCTATCCGTGCGAGGCAACCGGTTGTCATCGGCCCTGCCTGTAGGATGGCTGCGGAGGACGACAGGGACTGTGACTGCACGCGACCCGAATATCGAGACGGACGTTCGCGCCATGGTGCAGCGGATCGTCGATGGCCTGCTCGAGGGCGAGATCTCGGACCCGACGACGCTTTCCGAGCCAGAAGAAGTTCAGTCATCCGATGATCCCGAGGCGACAACGCTGTCAACGATCGCCATCGGGGCGGACCACGGCGGATTCCCGATGAAGGAACGAATCGCTTTCAAGCTCAAGGAACAAGGCTATGACGTGCTTGACTGCGGAACGACATCCACTGAGGCGGTCGATTACCCGGATTTCGCCGTTTCCGTGGCTCGAAAGGTTGCGTCGGGCAAGGCGGAGGTTGGCATCATGGTCGACGGCGCCGGTATCGGTTCCGCTATGGCTGCCAACAAGGTTTCTGGGAT
The DNA here is from genome assembly GCA_051011415.1 of Acidimicrobiia bacterium. GTDB lineage: Bacteria > Actinomycetota > Acidimicrobiia > Spongiisociales > UBA5794 > SZUA-442. The sequence continues at coordinate 30,856 of JBPCTY010000166.1, read as the reverse complement.
TCGAGCGGCGCTCTGCTACGACGTTTCGACCGCCCGAAACGCACGCGAGCACAACCATGCGAACGTGCTGACCCTCGGAGCAGGGCTCATCGGAGAAGGTCTTGCTTGGCAGATCACCCAGGAATTCCTCGCAACGCCGTATGGCCCTGGGCGACACGCCCGACGAGTGGAGAAGATTGATGCGCTCGATTCGGTGGGTGCGCGGCGATGACCAGTCCTGAACTGTCGCGTGATCAACTGGTCGAGCTTGTCACTCGAGAGGTGCTTGCCGCCTTGGCCGAGCGCGCTGACATTCTCTCCAACCCAGAGAAGCTGCGCCAGGTTGTGGCAAACGGTGCGGACCGCGTGGCGTATCACGGTGACGCCGAGGACGTGCCGGTCGATCTCGCCAAGTACATTGACCACACGCTATTGAAGCCAGACGTGACTGCCGCTGAGATCGATGAGTTGTGCGACGAGGCTCTTGAGTACGGGTTTGCGTCGGTATGTATCAACCCGACCTGGGTCAAACGTTCTGCCGAGCGGCTACGTGGCTCGGAGGTGAAGGTCTGCACTGTCATCGGGTTCCCACTCGGTGCAAACACTCCTGAGATCAAAGCCATGGAGGCCCGTCGGGCTTTGCGCGATGGTGCGCGAGAGGTCGACATGGTGATCAATGTCGGTGCCTTGAAGAGCGGCCAGAACGATGTCGTTCGCACGGATATTGAGAAGGTGGCTGATGCTGCTCACGAGTCTGGGGCGATCTGCAAGGTGATTCTTGAGACTGCGCTCCTTACGGACGAGGAGAAAGTGATTGCCTCTGCGCTCTCAAAGCAGGCGAAGGCCGACTTTGTGAAGACCTCTACCGGCTTCGGCGGTGGTGGGGCAACGGTCTATGACGTTGCATTGATGCGAGAGACCGTTGGCCCGGATATGGGCGTGAAAGCGTCGGGCGGCGTCCGTACGCTGGAGGATGCCGAGGACATGATTGCTGCAGGCGCAACCCGAATCGGGGCGTCTGCGGGCGTGCAAATCGTTGGTGGATCAGAAGGAGATGATGATGGCGACGGATATTGAGCTCAGGTCATATGCGTACCTCGACAATCTCCAGCCGCAATACGCAGCATTCTTGGGGACAACCGCACAAGGATTCCTCCCGCTCGCGGGTGAGGCGGTCCTATTCGTTGAGATCGCCCCGGGCATCGAAATCAATCGGCTCACTGACGTCGCGCTCAAGGCCACAACGGTGAAGCCGGGAATGCAGATCATCGAGCGTGTATTTGGATTGCTCGAAGTGCACTCACCCGAACAAGCGGAGACGCGGGCGGCAGGCGAGGCAATTCTCGACTCGCTCGGGCTCGCCGAAGAGGATCGGGTGAAGCCGAAAGTCCTGTCGAGCCAGATCATTCGACGAATCGACGATCACCACGCCCAGATGATCAATCGGATGCGTCACGGACAGATGATCATCCCCGGTCAGACGCTGTACGTTCTCGAGTGCCAACCCGCTGCGTATGCGGCGCTGGCGGCGAACGAGGCGGAGAAGGCGTCGAACATCAATGTGCTCGAGGTCAGGGCCTTCGGAGCAGTTGGACGAGTATTCCTCGGCGGCGAGGAGCAAGACGTAGAGGTTGGATGGCAAGCTGCAGTCGCGGCCCTCGAGGGGCTCAGCGGACGCGACGTCTGACAAAGGTCAACGAACAAACAGGAGGAACGGAATGGCAGACGCACTCGGAATGATCGAATGTCGGAGCTTCGCTGCGATGGTTGAAGCCGCTGATGCAATGGTGAAGGCAGCCAAGGTTGAGCTCGTGAGCTACGAGGAGACCGGTGGCGGCTACGTGACTGCGGTTGTCCGTGGTGACGTCGCTGCGGTGAAGGCGGCAGTTGATGCTGGCGTTCGGAGCGGCGAGAAGGTTGGCGAGGTCATTGCAACGCACGTGATCGCGCGCCCACACGTGAACCTCGATCTGGTTCTGCCCCTTGGCCGTGCTGACGAGGCCCAGGATGCGGTCGGCTGATCCCTTCAGTCAAGGGAGGGAGTTGACATGAATCTTGGCAAGGTGACGGGCACGCTCGTCGCTTCACGCAAGGAACCCTTGCTCGAGGGCCTCGCGATGCTTGTGGTGCGCCAACTCGACGAGGCCGGAAATGCCTCCGGCGGGTACGTCGTTGCGGTCGACTCTGTAGGTGCGGGAGTTGGCGAGGTGGTGTTGTACGCCTCTGGTTCATCCGCGAGGCAGACGGCGACGACAAAGGACAAGCCATGCGATGCCGTGATCATGGCGATCGTCGATCAGTGGGATGTAGACGGCGACACCGTCTATGTGAAGTGACATGGCGAACCTGAGCGACTCCGAGATTCAGGCAATCATCTCGCGTGTCAAAACGAGAGTTGCCGCGGGGGACACGGGTGGCAAAACCGGACAAGCCTTCTCTGCGGTTGAGGCCGTCGATGCGGTAGACGACTCCGTTGGTGAGGGCGTGTATCGCACCGTCGACGAGGCAGTCGCCGCGGCACGGGCTGCGTTCGCGTCGTACCAGGCCGTTGGTCTCGACGGCCGCAAGGAGATCATCGAGGCGATCAGGTCCTCGATGCGTGCGGAGAACGAGCACCTTGCCTACATGGCGAGGCAGGAGACAGGGCTCGGACGAGCCGATGACAAGGTCCTGAAGAACAGCCTTGTGATCGAGCGCACCCCGGGACCGGAGGATCTCGAGCCACGAGTGGTGACTGGCGACCGCGGCATGATGGTCACCGAGTACGCACCGTATGGCGTGATCGGGGCCATTACGCCAACCACCAATCCGACGTCGACCATCATCAACAATGCCATCGCGATTCTGTCAGCGGGGAATGCGGTGACGTTCAATGTGCATCCGAGCGCTCGCAAGGTGAGCGTCGAGAACGTCAAGCTGCTGAATCGAGCCGTCGTGTCTGCCGGTGGGCCTCCAAACCTCGTTACGTGTGTTGCATCTCCGACCCTCGAAAGCGCACAGGCGCTGATGCAGCACCCGCATGTGCGTGTCCTTTTGGTTACCGGTGGACCCGGTGTCGTGAAAGAGGCGCTGCGCACACCAAAGAAGGCCATCACTGCTGGGCCAGGGAATCCGCCGGCTGTCGTTGATGCGACTGCGGATATCGCCAAGGCCGCCAAAGACATCGTGTACGGGGCCTCATTCGACAACAACGTGATCTGTGTTGATGAGAAGACGACTATCGCCGTCGATTCGGTTGCGGATCGCTTGGTCCAGCACATGGCAGCTTCTGGTGCGTACCGGCTGAAGGAGCACGAACTCAAGAGGCTCGAGCGGGTGATCTTCAAAGAGCGCGGTACTGCCAACAAGCCGGGAGTGATGAATGGCACGTGGGTTGGCAAGGACGCCGCGGTCATCGCAAACGAGATCGGACTCTCGCTCCCGCCGGAGATCAGGCTGCTGGTTGCCGAGGTGCCCGTTGAACACAATCTGGTCTGGACCGAGCAGATGATGCCGGTGATGCCAGTCGTGCGGGTGAAGGACGTCGAGGCGGCGATTGACCTGTCTGTGCGGTCCGAGCACGGCTTCCGCCACACGGCATCGATTCACTCGACAAACGTCGATGCCATCACGCGGATGGCTCGTGCGATGAACTGTTCGATCTTCGTTGCCAACGGTTCGAATGTTGCTGGCCTCGGTGCGGAAGGCGAGGGCTACACGTCTTTCTCCATCGCAAGTCCGACCGGTGAAGGATTGACGCGACCAAGGACTTTCTCCCGTGAACGGCGAGTCTCGGTCATTGGAGCGCTTCGCATTGTCTGACGACCGCTCGCCAGCCATCGCCTTGTGGGAGTTCGCATCGATCGTCGATGGGATTGCTGCTGCTGATGCCATCGCCAAGGGCACTCCTGTTGCCCATCTCATGACGGGTACGACGCATCCCGGAAAGTACGTGGTCCTTGTTGCAGGAGACACCGCATCTGTCGCGATTGCGACGGAGATCGTCATCGAAACGGGTCGGCCGGTCGCAGCGCACTGCTTCCTGCCGGACGTGGACGCAGCGGTAGCCGATGCGATCACACGAGATGCGGAACTTCCGGCCGTAGCGGGCGAAGCGATCGGCGTACTTGAGGCGAGTTCGATTTCGGTGTGTGTCGATGCGGCAGATGCGGCGGTGAAAGCTGCGGACGTGACCCTCAGTGCGATCAGGCTTGGTGATGGGCTCGGGGGTAAGGCCTACTTCGTCGTGGACGGTGCCGTCGGTGAGGTCGATGCAGCGATCGACGCCGCCGAGGATCGCGCCACGGGCTCGGCCATAGCGTCGGTGGTGATTCCGCAGCTCACGCCAGATCTTTCTGAGGATCTCAAGGCCTCAGCCCGATTCGTCGACCGGATGCGTCAGCACGGAGACAACCGATGAAGCTTGGTCGGGTGCGGGGCTCCGTGGTTGCGACCGTTCGAGACCCGAACATGGTTGGGATGCGTCTTCTCATCGTGCAGCCCATTGACGAAGAGAGGCGTGACAAGGGTGCGTGTGTCGTTGCGGCTGACGCTGTGGAACAGGCAGGACCCGGGGACGTGGTCTACTTCGTTGCGTCTCGCGAGGCCGCAGAAGCGCTTTCGCCCCGATTCGTTCCGGTCGACCACGCCATTGTCGGTCTCGTTGATGACATCGAGTACCGCAAGTGAAAGTTGGGCGGGTCGTCGGAAATGTCGTCTCTTCGATCAATCACGAATTCTTCGACGGCGAGAAGCTACTGCTTGTGCGCCTCGTCGATGGCGGTGCCGACTCCGGCGAGTACCTGATCTGCACGGACAGGGCGGGTGCGGGGTCGGACGAGACCGTGTTGATCCTCGACGAGGGATCCTCCGCTCGCCAGATATACGGTGTTGATTCGGCGCCCATTCGCTCGGTTGTCGTTGGCATCGTTGATGACGTGCATGAGGTGGTCGACGAGTGACCCTCCCAAGCGCTACGCAAGCTGGTCGGTAGCCTCCTCTTGATGCGATTCGTACGAACCCTCATAGCCGTCTCGGTCGTCGCTCTTCTCCTCGCCTCGTGCGGAGGAGACGACATCTCGGCGCAGAGCTGCGACGAAGTGGTCGATGAGACTGTCGCACTCATCCAGAAGCTCATCGATGACGTCGATTCGGAGTTTGGTGAGCTCTCGGTGCAGGACTTCATCGCCTCCGGCGGCGAGTTGCCGTCAATCGAGTCGTTTGAATCGGATGCGGCAGAAATCGATGCCATCGCAGCCGAACTCGGCTGCACGCAAAGCCAGATCAGCGCCGGTCTCGAGAGCCGCGCCGGTGAGCTGACTGCATCGACCGACCTCGGACGTTTTCTCATCGATGCGATCCGGGCGGGTGGCCTCTAGGAGTTAGGCGAGCTTGGCGGCCGCGTCAGCGTCGACGAGCCACATCACACCTTCCTTGGCTCGAACCCTCCCTGCGGGTAGGGCGAGTCCCGATTGGATCTCAGCAAGGCGCGCTGCCTTTGCGCTCCCTGCGACCAGGAACAACACGCGGTCTGCAGTCGCGATCAGTTCGAAGGTTGCAGTGAGTCTCCATGTGTCCATGGCTGGCACATAGTTTGCGACATATGAAGCGGACTCGATGTCGAGGGCATCGGTGCCTGGAAAGAGCGAGGCAGTATGTCCGTCCGAGCCCATCCCGAGCATTACCAATGATCGCGCGTCGGCAGTGAGAAGAGGGACGACCAGCTCCTCGTACGCGTTGGCCGCAGACGTTGGGTCGGTCGTTGTATTCGGTGCCACGAGCCTGATCCCGCAACGATCGGTCAGGGTCTCACGTGCCATCCGCTGGTTGGCATCTTCACTATCTGGCGCCGTCCATCGCTCGTCTGGAAGCCAGGCCGTGACTCCGCTCCAATCGAGTCCACGGCTTGCCAGCTCATCGTGCGTGGGGATTGGTGTCGACCCGCCGGCCAGGCCAAGCATCGTGGACGACGAGGCGCCAATCTCTTCCTCGACTATGTCTGCCGCTCGTGTTGCCAGTGCTGCAGGATCGTCTACGACCACAATCTCCATGCCGAGACCATAGGTCGATAGTGTTTGATCGACGGCCGATGGAGACGCAATGGAAGATTCACAAGTCGACACCCCACATGGCGAAGTTCCTGTTTCCCTGTACGGAAGTCGATCGAATGCCGGCGGGGTGATGCTTGTCGCCCCCGGTGCCGGCGCAGGGCGTACGCATCCGTGGATCGTCGGTATTGCGCAGAGACTCGCCGACGCCGGAGCGTTCGTTGTGACCTTTGACTACGCCTACCGCGCTGCGGGTCGAAAGGCGCCCGACCGCTTACCCAAGCTTCTGGATGTCCATGAGTCGGTGGCGACCTGGTGTGGGGCCGAGTTTGGGCCTGTCACGCTTGCCGGTAAATCGATGGGAGGAAGGGTCGGTGGACATCTCGCATCGGAACGGGATTTCGGGGCTGCCGGTCTCGTGTATCTCGGCTATCCGCTGGTCGCACTTGGCAAGACCGATCCTCGGCCCACCGATCACCTGCTTGGCTTGGTCGAGCCACAGCTATTCGTGTCAGGTAGCAGGGATCGCATGGGGCCGATCGATCTGATCAGCGATCTTGCGGCGGCTGTCCCGAACGGTGCGCTTGCGGTTGCCGAGGGTGGAGACCACTCGTTCGTTCCGCTCAAATCCTCGGGTCGTACGGTTGACGATGCCCTGGACTATGCCGGTGGAGCCGTAACGGCGTGGGTAGCAGACAATGGGATCCCGACTGGCTAGGTCGGTGCTAAGCCTGCGGAGGGATGTACTGGCCCGAAACGACGCGTCCGCCGATTGTCCGTAGTTCCCACACGGAACCCTTCGCCGCAGCAAGCTCTCCTGCCATAGGAACACCGGCGGCAAACAGATGCCCAACAAGATCGTGGATGACGTCGCCGTGGGTACAGAGCACGGCGGCTTCCTCCTGCAGCTCAGTGACGAGCGTGACCAACCTATGCGGATGTGAACCCTCCACAAGGGCCGACTCGAACTCGACGGGGATTCCGAGCCGCTTTGCCAACGGCATCACGGTCGATCGGCATCTTGGAAAGTCGGAAGACCCGATACGTGTGATCGGGTGTGCCTGCAGTAGCTGGCGAATCGCACGCTTCTGCTTCTTTCCCGTGCGATCGAGCTTGCGGGCCCAATCGTTGGGATCGCTGTCGTTGCGCGTGCCTGCCTGTGCGTGGCGAACGAGGTAGACGACGCCGGCAGAACGCGACAGAAACATGTCATTTGCTCGGTCGAGGACTTCTCGGTCGTTGCGGTACGTGAGCTTCTTCAAGCCCTTCTTGAACGACACCCACTTGATCCGATCGACCTCGCTGTTCGGAACGAATGAGCCTCTGCCAGCATCGACGAGCCACCACCGCACAACCTTTGGGTTTCCGTTCTTCGTGTCGTAGGCAACCGTTCCGACGAGGCGCGGGTTCTCGCCCCTCACGCCCGTCTCTTCCCTGACCTCGCGCAGTGCGCCGTCGAGGAAGCCTTCACCCTTGTCGATCTTCCCCTTGGGCAACGACCAATCGTCATACCGAGGGCGATGCACGAGCAGGAACTCAGGAGTGCCGTCCTTTCGATGCCGACCAACGACGCAACCGGCAGCCCAAATCGACTCATTGGGGGGCGGTTCCTGGTGTCCCTCGGTGATCACGGGGGGTCTATCCGCGGTTGCGGTCGAGTTCCACGACCTTGCGGAGACGTCGTGCATGTCGCTCTTCGCCGCTGAATCGTGCTGCGAGGAAGGCGTCAACGATGTCGATGGCGGTTGCGAGGCCGATGACACGGGCGCCTACTGCAAGGACGTTCATGTCATCGTGCTCGACAGCTTGGCGAGCTGTGTAGTGATCATGAACAACGGCGCATCGTGCGCCGGTGATCTTGTTTGCAGCGATCGAAGCACCAGCCCCGGAGCCACACACCACGATCCCACGTTCAGATGACCCGCCGATTACCTCGCGAGCAACGGCAGCGGCATAGTCCGGGTAGTCGACTGCCTCGGTCGAGTCGGTGCCAACATCAGTGACGATATGGCCGACATCCTCAAGATGGTCTCTGAGCGCTTCCTTGAGCGGAAAGCCTGCGTGGTCGGCGCCGATGACGACTCGCACTTCATCCTCCTGATCGAGCGCTGAGAGTAGCGGGCTGATCGATGGTGCTCGCACCGGTACGCTTCACCCATGCTTCGCACACTTCTCGCGGTCGCCGTCATCCTGAGTGCGTGTTCCTCGGGCGCCGAGGCTCCGGCTCCATCGCCCACAGAAGCGGTGTGCACCGATGCGTTCTGTCTCGATGCCCCGGTCGGATGGGGCGACGAGGTTGGCGAGACATATCTCTCCTTTCAACATTCCTCGGCTCCGGACGACACGTTCCTGACTGCAAGCGTCGTCGACTCTGAGGCCATCGTCGTTGCAGCCGGCGGATCGTGGCCAGCAACGACGGAAGAAGTCGTGGAGTCCTTTTGGGCTCTGATTGAGCAGGCAGGTGAGGGAAGCCTGGTGAGAACTCAGCGTATGGTTGGCGGAGCTGTCCGGTCGTGGGGATCCCACAGCACAGGGGACATGTGGTTTGTGCTTGTTCCCGTCGAGGGCACGGTTGCGATCGGAGTCGAGATTCGAGGACCGAACGACTCGTGGGAAAGCCATGCAGATGTTGTGTTCCCGTCAGTGGTGCCAACAGGACGATGAGCGAATGCCGGGACGTATTGCATTGACGCCGTAACCTCGCGGAGATGTCCGATCTGATACGCGTACGTGGTGGCGCGTCGTTGCACGGTGAAGTCCGCGTGCTCGGTGCGAAGAACGCTGTGCTCAAACACATGGTTGCCACGTTGCTCGCCCCTGGCACCCACACGATTGAGAACGTTCCACGCATCCTTGACGTCGAGATCATGGGCAAAGTGCTCGAACACGTCGGAGCTACCTGTATTCGGACGGACAACACCCTTGAAATCACTGTTCCGGAAGAACCGACTGCTGAGGCACCTCTCGATCTTGTGCGCCAGATGCGAGCGTCGATACTTGTGCTCGGTGCGTTGCTTGCGAGAAACGGGCAGGCTCGTATCGCTCTACCCGGTGGCGACGACTTTGGCTCACGTCCGATCGACTTCCACATCCGGGGTCTCGAAGCGATGGGAGCAACCTTCGATCTGAGCCATGGCGTCCTCCAAGGTTCGGCTCCTAACGGGCTCGTCGGAACCGATGTGTTCCTCGAGTTTCCTTCGGTCGGTGCGACCGAGAACCTGATGTTGGCGGCGGTCCTGGCAGATGGAACGACGACGATCGGAAATGCGGCCCGCGAACCCGAGCTCACTGACCTCGCCGAGTTGCTCCAGAAGATGGGAGCCAAAATCGATGGCGCTGGTACCGCAACGATCGAGGTCCACGGCGTATCGGAACTCTCGCCGGCGGTGCACCGAACGGTTCCTGATCGGCTTGAGGCCGGCACGTACTTGGTTGCTGCGGCAATGTCGAGAGGCACCGTCACGGTTCGCGACTGTAACCCAGAGCACCTCAGGATGGAGCTGAGAAAGCTGGAGGCAACGGGTTGCGTCGTATCCAGCGAGGAACAGTCGGTCACGGTCACCGGACCCGAGGTTCCTGAAGCTGTCGACATTGCGACGCTGCCGTACCCAGGCTTCCACACCGACATGCATCCACAGATGGTTGCCTACCTCTCGGTTGCAACCGGCACGTCGCTTGTGACTGAGAACATCTATGCCGGTCGCTTTCGCTATCTCGGTGAGCTGAACCGAATGGGAGCTGACATCCACGCCGACGGCCAGCACGTCGTGATCCGAGGTGTTAACGAGCTCTCTGGCTGCGAGATCGACGGCTGTGACATTCGAGCGGCGGCTGCACTAACGATTGCTGCCCTTCGCGCAGACGGAGAAACCACGATCACCAATGCCCACCACGTTGATCGGGGCTACGACGGTTGGGTAGACAAGCTGTCGTCGCTCGGGGCAGACATCACACGAGCGTGATACGAAGAGCTGTCTTCACGGCTGTGCTGATAGCCGGTCTGTTCGCTGGCCACACCGCAGCCATTGCGGCCGAGCCCACTGCCGAGATCGTGACGATCGAGTTTGTCGGTTCGGACGGAACGAGGTTCATTGTGAACGACAGACCGTACGCCGGTCCGATGACCTTTACGTTGTATCGAGGGGGCATCGCCCTGACAGAGTCAGCGACGATTGAGCAGTATCTCCAGGGCATCGCCGAGATGCCCTTTCTCTGGCCGGACGAGGCGTTGGCCGCTCAAGCGGTTGCGGCGAGGACGTATCTGTCACGACGGCTGCTCGGTGGCCGCAGCGGAGACGGAACCCGGTATGGCTACGACATCTGTGCAACGAGCCGCTGCCAGGTGTATCGGGGAACTCAGCTGGTTGAGGGGGACTACGGGGATCGCTGGCGCGAGGCAATCGAAGCTACCTCCGGCGAAGTGGTGCTCTACGACGGCCGTCCAATCGAGGCTGTGTACACCTCGATGGTGGGATCGCGGTCGCGGGCGAATCAGGACGTTTGGGCGTCGAGTGCCATTCCCTATCTTCAGCCGGTCGACTCGCCCGAAGTCGGAATCGCACCGTACGCCACTTGGGACTTCGAGATATCCGCGAGACAGTTCATCGAAATCCTGAGAGCTGATGGCATGGATGTTTCCGGATCGCTCGACGCTGTCGTTGTCGACGATCCACCCGAGGGTGAGGGCAGAACGGAGATCACCGTCATCACGTCGGGCGGGACAGATTCGATCCTTGCACCGGCGATGAAGGGCGTGTTCAACCGCCAGGGTGACGAGCTATACCCAGGAGCCCTCCCTGCAACCCTGCAAAACGGGACCCGTCTGCCGGAACCGCTGCCTTCATATACCTACGAACTGACACATCTGCAGATACCCCCGCGGTTCATAGACGTGATGCTTCCTGATGAAGACCAAGTCTCGCGCGACGTCATCAGGTTCGTAGGTGAGGGCTGGGGGCATGGAATCGGCATGAGCCAGTGGGGAGCCCGGATCCTTGCTGATCGCGGTGAGACCTACGACGCCATCCTGTCGCACTACTACGGCGGGTTGGTCCCCGAGACCGCACCAAGCGTGGTGCCTGCTGAGGTCACCGTTGGTCTTGCAACTGAACGTGCGGCGATGACATTGACGATGACTGGGGCGGCACAGCTGCTCGTCAACGGCGTTCCGTTTGGCACGGTGCCAGCGGGGGAGTGGGTCATTCGATCGACTGCTTCGGGTCTTGGGATCGTCAACGTTGACGATCGGCCGACACCGCATCCGCTTCAGGACCGCCACTGGCCCCGCTAGCCGCCAGGGAATGTTTGCCACTATCACCGTGTTGGAAACTTCGCAGGGTCGCGCGGTACCATTGCCCCGAGGAGCAGCATGACCAACATCGAAGGCAGCATCATCGAGATAGCGATGCCGTCCGACCGTCCAAAGAACGGCGAGACGGAGATTGATCGCGACCTGCTCAATGACACACTCGACTACATCCGCCCTGCGCTTCTCGCAGACGGTGGTGACATGGTGCTCACCGGCGTGAACGAGGGGACCGTGCATCTTGAGCTTGTCGGAGCTTGCGGTGGATGTCCGATTTCTGAGTCGACGGTCACGGCGGGGATCGAACGCATTCTGCGTGATCGAGTCCCTGGCGTCGCCGAGGTCATTGCAACAGGCAACTAGACCTCCGGTCTGCCCATCCATCATCCAAGGCGATGCGTCGAGGCGTCGGTAGGGTCACGATGATGAACCTGCTTCCCGCACACGATGACGCAGCGCCGGCGGACGACCGCCGCGTAGCTCGTATGTTGAGTGAGATCGAGAACCGATCCGATCTCGGCCGAGGGCTCTTCTCTGAGCTCTATCTGCGTTCGGGTACAGCTGCGACCACAGGGGTGACTGGTGCTCCGGGCGCTGGCAAGTCAACGCTTGTTGCGGAGTTGGTTCCCAGACTCCTTGAAACCGATCAGCGGCTTGCAGTCGTTGCTGTTGATCCGTCGAGTCCGTTCACCGGTGGCGCCATCCTTGGAGACCGCGTCCGGATGTCTTCGGTCGCGAGTGACGAACGCGTCTTCATTCGCTCACTGGCAAACCGTGGGTCGCTCGGCGGTATCTCCGAAACGACTCCATCGATTGTGGCCTCGCTCGATGGCCTCGGGTTCTCCGAGGTGATCGTAGAAACCGTCGGAGTGGGCCAAAGCGAAGTTGAGGTGGCTATGACAGCCAACACGACGGTTGTCGTGGTTCCCGCGGGGTGGGGGGACACCGTCCAGGCAGCAAAGGCGGGGTTCCTCGAGATCGCTGACGTGTTGGTCGTGAACAAGGCAGACCGGCCGGACGCCGATCGGACCGTTGCCGATCTTGTCGGAATGATTGAGACTGGCCCACATCACGCCTGGACCGTGCCAGTGGTGAAGACCATCGCGACTGACGGACAGGGCGTCGACGACCTTGCTGCGGCTATCCGTTCCCATCGGTCCCATCTCGCCGCTTCCGGTGAAGGTGCTGAGAGGATGCGGGTCCAGGCCGCCCGACACCTTGCAGCAGCGCTTCGGTTCGAGATGGAGACTTCGAATGAAGACGATGCGGGAATCGTTGACGAGATTGCTTCGCGAGCGATTGATCCCTGGACAGCGGCCGTTCGGCTTTCCGCGGCGCAGTAGCCTGCCGTGGACACGGTCGGCAGGTCGGAGGGACCAATGGAACTCGTCAACTACAGGGAAGACGACGCGGTTGCGGTAATCGAACTCAATCGTCCACCGGTCAATGCCTTGAACCCTCAACTGATCTCCGATCTCGGAGAAGCGATGGTTCTTGCAGGATCCGAGTCGGTACGTGCCGTAGTTATCACCGGTGGTGCTCGTTTCGCCGCTGGAGCCGACATCACACAGTTCAAGGCTTCCTTCGACGCGGGCTCGAAAGAGCGTCAGGCGAGCGGGCTTTCAGAAGTAGTCGCACAGCTTGAGGACCTCCGGAAACCGACGATCGCTGCTGTTCTCGGCGTCGCGTTGGGCGGTGGGTTAGAACTCGCCATGGGCGCAGACTTCCGGTATCTCGGCGAGGGTGCGCGAGTAGGCCAGCCGGAGATCCTGCTTGGTCTTATCCCGGGTGCGGGTGGCACCCAGCGACTCGCCAGAATTGTCGGCCCTCAGCAATGCAAAGCGTTGTGTATGACAGGGAGACACGTGATGGCCGACGAGGCGCTCCGCATCGGTCTTGCGGACAAGGTTGCCCCGGACGACCAACTGATGGAATTGGCCATGGCTGATGCGCGAACGTTTGCGGCTGGTCCCACGGTCGCACTGGCCGCAGCCAAGAGAGCGATTCGCGAGGGGTTCGATTCCGACCTCGAATCAGGTCTTGCGATAGAAGCCGAGGCCTTTGCAGAGAGCTTTGCTTCGGAGGACGCCCGAATCGGTGTCACTGCCTTCCTCGCCAAGGAAAAGCCGGAGTTCTCGGGTCGCTAAGCAAGCGTTCCAAACCCGTCGGTTGCTCCAACGGCATGTGTGAAAGGTCTCTACCCTCCTCGCCATGGCGCTGTCACTCCCAGGGTGGATTTGGCGAGTGCTCCTGGGCGTTGCCGTCGTCATTGGAGTGCTCTGGATTGCGACGTCCTGGTGGCACTCAAATCAGATTCGCCAGGAGTTCTTGATCCCGCGACCTGCGCTCACGGGCTTCGATCTCACGGTCTCGAACATCGAAGCCGGAAGGGTCACTGTCACCCGCACTGCAGAGTCGGAACGAGAAGGGCTTTGGGGCCTGGGTGGCGGCGAGGCGTATGCCCAAGTGTCAACGATCGTGCGCCTGACGGCCGACCAGGTCGAGCGAGGGGTCAAGACGCTTGACGGTGAGTTTGTCGTTGCGGATGAGGCCCGAATCGATCCCAACGCGTTCGAAGGGGACCCTTTTGAAGCCCACCGAATCGGTTGGGACCCGATTGTGACTCCGTCCGAGATTGGTCCCCATTCGGGCTGGTTCATTGATGGCAGACGGTCGACGTGGGTGCTGTTCGTACACGGGATGGGCAACGACCGTCTTCCGGAGTCGCTCAGAATCATTCCGAGTTTGGTCGAGCAGGGGTACCCGGTGATGGTGGTCACCTATCGCAACGACCAAGGGGCCACGCCGAATGAGTCCGGCATGCGGCTTTGGGGTCTTGAGGAGTGGCGAGACATTGATGCAGCGGTGCAACTCGGCGAACGGAAGGGTGCCAAGGACTTCGTCGTTATCGGTTCTGGGTACGGCGCAAGCATCGTTTCAACCTTTCTTCACCAGTCGAATCAGATCGGAATCGTCAGGGGAGTGATTTACGACTCTCCCGTGGTTGATCTTGAATCGGTTGTCGCTCGTTGGGCGGACGAGCGATCGACGCCTGGCCCTGTCGCGTGGCTTGGGAGACGGCTGGCAACGGTTCGATTCGGAGTGGAGTGGGATCTCCTCAACCAAATGGATCGACTCGATGAGTTCGATGTCCCTATGTTGGTGCTGATCGGTGGCGAGGATCCTGTATCGGATCCAGCGCAACTCGAAGCATTCGCATCCGGAGTCAGCTCGGATGCGCAGCAACACCGGTTCGAGCAGGGCGGTCATGCGGACTTGTGGAATATCGATCAGAACCGGTACGAACAGACCATCGAACAGTGGCTGCTGTCCGTGATTGGGCCGGAGTAGAAGATGTATCTCGATCACGCAGCCACGACGCCACTGAGGCCAGAAGCTGCTGCTGCAATGCAAACGGCACACGAAACACTGGGAGGGAACGCATCCGGCACCCACACAGTTGCCAGGAATGCGAAGAACGCTCTCGAACAAGCCAGAGAACAGATCGCTGCCGCTATCGGTGCCGATCGGCCGGACGAAGTGATCTTCACCGGTGGTGGTACCGAGGCAGACAATCTTGCGATCGTCGGTGCAGCCCTCGCCACGGACAGCACTGGCGTTGTCGTGTCTGCGATCGAGCACAAGGCCGTGTTGGAGCCAGCGGAGTCGCTCAGGCGTTTCGGCAAACAAGTATCAGTCGTTCCACCGACACAGAGCGGAGTCGTGGATCCCGCGACTGTGGCATCTCATGTCAGCTCTGACACCGGCGTTGTTTCGATCATGACCGCAAACAACGAGACTGGCATTTCACAACCGGTGGAAGTAATCGCGCTGAGTGTCGCCGAAGCGGCGCCGGACGCCGTTGTGCACACGGATGCGGTGCAAGCGATCGTTGGCGCCGACGTGTCGGTCTCGACGCTCGGGATCGACCTGATGACCATTGCTGCACACAAGTTCGGTGGACCGAAGGGCGTCGGTGCGCTTTATGCCAGGAGCGGTACCTCGCTCGAAGCGCTGATTCGTGGCGGCGGTCACGAGGCGGGGAGACGTTCAGGAACGTCGAATGTTGCCGGGGTCGTGGGTATGGCTGCAGCTCTTGAATCGCTTGGTCGTGAACGGGACTCCTTCGCATCAATGGTCGGAACTGAGCGACAACACTTCGAAACGGCGCTTGAAGAACAATGCGGTGCCGAGATCACGGGGATCGATGTGGAGCGTTTGACGCAGTTTGCGCACATGCGAATCCCCGGCGTGAATGCAGAAAGCCTGCTGATCAGGCTGGATCGCGAGGGTGTATATGCAGCGGCGGGGTCTTCGTGTCAGAGCGGTGCGATTGAACCTTCCCACGTGTTGACCGCGATGAGGATGACACCAGACAAGGCCAAGGAATGTGTCCGATTTACGTTCGGGTGGACCACAGCAGGCGGCGACGGCATGCGAGCAGCAGACGCCGTCACATCCGTAGTCGAGCAGATGCGATGAGGGCACTTGTTGCGATGTCCGGCGGCGTGGACAGTTCTGTTGCTGCAGCACTGATGCTCGAGCGCGGTTTCGATGTCGTCGGTGTGACGCTGAAGCAGTGGGAAGGTGCCGATGGCCAAATGCCCGTCGCAGGGTGTTGCACGCTGTCGGACGCAGAAGACGCACGCAGGGTCGCTGCCCAGCTCGACGTTCCCTACTACGTGCTCGACTACGTCGAGGAGTTCACTCAAGCCGTTGTGGAGCCGTTCGGGCAGGGGTACCTCAACGGATTCACACCGAACCCGTGTATCGAATGCAATCGAAATGTCCGCTTTTCCGCGCTTTTGGAGCGGACGGAAGAACTCGGCTGCGACGTGCTCGTCACCGGACACCACGCACGAGTGGAACAACACGGAGACACCTATCGACTCCGAAGAGCGGTCGATGGGACCAAGGACCAATCGTACGTGCTTCACATGCTCGATCAGGACGCGTTGGCGAAAGTCGTTCTTCCGGTTGGCGAGATGACCAAGGTTGAAGTGAGGGAGCGGGCGACTGCGATGGGTCTCCGCACAGCCCAGAAGCCCGACTCCCAGGACATTTGCTTTGTGACATCTGGTGACTATCGAGACTTTCTACGCAAGAGGTTGCCAGAGATCGATGCGCCGGGGGACGTGCTGAACCTTGACGGAGATGTGGTGGGCGCTCACCAAGGAACGGCAGACTTCACGATCGGGCAGCGCAAGGGGCTCGGTGTATCGCTTGGCGAACCGCGCTACGTCGTCGACATCGCACCGAGGGAGCAGACCATCACGATTGGCACATACGAGGATCTTCTCGTCCCCTCATGCGCCGCCGTTGACATGCGCTTCACCGGAGATGAGATCGTGTCAGGGACCAGCGTCTCCGTGAAGGTGAGATACCGGTCGGAGCCGGCCCCTGCGACCGTCATCAGCGATGGGGATGTGTGGAGCTTTGTATTCGACGAACCACAGCCGAGACCGGCGCCGGGTCAAGCTCTTGTCGCATATGACGGTGAGTACGTTCTCGGCGGGGGAACGATCCTCGTCGAGGACCCACTGCAGCAAACTGCATCCAGCACTAAACCTGTCGCACTCGATGGGTAGCGTGATCCTCAATGACTGCTGATCAGGCGCCCGAAGCGGACCCGCAGCGCTATCTGAGCCTGCTTGAAGAATTGCGTGAGCACAACTATCGCTACCACGTGCTTGATGCCCCGATCATCGATGACAACGAGTACGACCTCCTGTACAAGGAGCTTGTTGCGCTTGAGGACGCCCATCCACAGTTGGTGTCGCTGCAGTCGCCGTCACAGCGGACCGGTGGTCTCTCCGAGAATGCCTTTGCTCCCGTTGAGCACCGGCTGCGGATGTTCTCCCTCGACAATGCAATGGACGACGACGAACTCGGGGCATGGCATGACCGGCTGGTCTCTGTACTCGGCGGCGAGCCGTCTGCGTACAGCTGCGAGTTGAAGATCGATGGCCTGGCGGTATCGATCACCTACGAGAACGGCGAGCTTGTTCGCGCTGCGACACGAGGCGATGGCGTCGTGGGGGAGGACATCACAGCCAACGTTCGAACGATCAAGTCTGTGCCGCTGGTTCTCCGAGGCGATGCGCCAACGGTGATGGAGGTGCGAGGCGAGATCTATCTCCCGATCTCGGAGTTCGATGCGTTGAACGAACGCCAGAAGGCCGCAGGCGAGCGCCCCTACATCAACCCGCGCAATACGGCCGCCGGATCCGTGCGTCAGAAGGACCCCCAGATGACGGCGTCGCGCAATCTTGCGGTGTGGATCTATCAGCTCGGGTATATCGAGGGTGGTCCTGATCTCGCAACGCACACAGCTCAAATGGAGTGGCTCGGCGAACTTGGGCTTCGGGTGAACCCTGCGAACCTCACCGTTTCTGCGTTTGACGAAGTCGTGTCGTACATCGCCGATGCCACCAACCGTCGACATGATCGCGACTACGACACCGACGGCATTGTGATCAAGATCGATGCGTTGGATCAACAACAGCGCGTAGGTTTCACCGCTCGCTCACCTCGGTGGGCAATCGCCTACAAGCTGCCTCCTGAAGAGAAGACGACAACTCTCGAAGAGATCAGGATCAACGTCGGAAGGACGGGAGCGGTCACACCCTATGCGGTGATGGATCCAGTGTTCGTCGGTGGGGTAACCGTTACGAATGCGACCCTTCACAACGAAGGGGAGATTCACCGGAAGGATGTACGACCCGGCGACACCGTCATCGTGCGTCGTGCCGGTGATGTGATTCCAGAGGTCGTCGGGCCCGTGCTTGAGCGAAGACCGAAAGGCCTACGCAAATGGCACATGCCGAAGAAGTGTCCGTTCTGCGGGAACCCGATCGTGCTGCCTGATGGCCAGGCGAAGGCACGATGCACGGGCGGATATGAGTGCCCAAGTCGCTTGCGAGAGTATCTCGCACACTTCGTGTCCCGGGGTGCGATGGACATCGAGGGTCTTGGGTACCGGACCATCGATCTTCTGCTCGAACTCGGTTTGATCAAGGATCCGGCAGACATCTACAGCGTGACGATCGACGACCTTCTCCCGCTTGAGGGTTGGAAGGAGACGAGTGCAGGCAACTTGATCGCTGCGATCGATGCCTCAAGAACGCGGCCACTCGGAAAGCTGATGTTCGGGCTGGGTATCGATCACGTCGGCGGAACTGTTGCTGAAGTGCTCGCAAAGCGTTTTCGCTCGATGCATGCACTTGCAGCGGCATCGGTCGAGGACATTTCAGAGATTGGCGGCATCGGGCCGGAGATTGCAGGATCGGTGCATGACTGGTTCGCTGATCTGGACAACCAGCATCTCATTGAGCGCCTCGACGAGGCCGGTGTGTCGCTCGTCGAAACTACTCCCGAAGTGCAGATCGATCAGAACCTCGAAGGCGTGACCGTCGTGATCACGGGAACGCTCGAGACCTTCACCCGGGACAGCGCCAAGGCCGCAGTCGTTGATCGTGGAGGGAAGGTCACGGGATCGGTGTCTTCACGCACCGATGCCCTTGTGGCAGGTGCGAGCGCAGGGTCAAAGCTTGCAAAGGCCGAGGATCTTGGCGTGCCCGTTCTGGACGAAGCGGGGTTTTCCGCACTACTGGATGCGGGTGCGGCGTTGCTTGAGGAGTAGCCCCCAGACAGAACAGTCAGCTGGCCGGCTCTGCGACGAAGGCCACTTCGATGGTCGCACCATCTTCCATTTCGACGAAGCCGCCGGTGACTACGGGGATGTCGAAGTCAGACAGAACTATGAACGTTTCGCCAGTGACGGTGACTGCCCCGGAGTCCTCAAGGCGGGCTTCAACATCCCAGGAAATGTCCATCGCGATATCGTTGATCGTCATTGCTCCGCCTACCGCAAGCGCATAGACCTCACCGGGCGTCGCGTCTTCAGGCATGTCGAATGACTCGCCAGTGAACGTTCCGACAGGATGTGCGGCGAACCACTCGCGGACTCGCGAGTCACGCCGATCCGAATCTGATTCGAAAGACAGCAGATCGATCTCGAATGCAAAGGCGGCACCTGGTGCGATGCTGCCCGCGATGGATTCTGTGGTTCCTACTCCCTGGGTGGCGAGCCCACGGAGGCTCTCCTCAACGCTGTAGGTCGCAACACCCGCCGCCATCACGTAGGAACCGGACAGTCCACCCTCACTCGCGCTCGTGTCGACGGCGACCGTCGTTTGGGTCGTGTCCGTTCCCGTGTCCGATCCGGTGTCAGCTGCAGCATCGGCGCTCACGGTGCTGACGGCGGTTGTCGTCGTCACCGAGTCGAGGGTGAGTTCACCCGAGGCGACATTTCCTCGCCCGAACAGCCCGACGCCAATGGCGAGAGCGATCAGCACCGGAATCGCTGCGACCCACACGGGTGCGGTGACGCCAGCAAGCAGAGGAGTCATGAAGCCGAGGGTGATGAAGATGACCGCACCGAGCGGGACCGCGTAAGCGATGAGGTTGGAGAGGACGGTCTGGTCGACAATCGTCACGGCAAGCATCGCAACGAAATAGCCACCACCGAGCGTCAAGCCAAAGGTGCGGATTGCGTGCGGGTTGACCCGTATGCGGCGCCACAGCAGACCGCTGATGCCTCCGAGCACGAGTGCACCGAGGACGACCGTGAGGCTGTTCGCCACCACCTCGTCGGGTGATCGAAGCAGTGCGGCAAGAACTCCAGCAACGATGGCAGCGATCGCTCCTGCGACCACACCAGCAAGCACCGGGTGCCATGTGTCTGGGTTGTAGGTGTAGTCGCTACTCACGGCTTCTCCTTGGGTTTGTCATTGGACCCTGAACGTCCATACGACGGTTCCGACATCGGTGTTGTTTGAGCCGCCAATGTATGAGGCCACAACTGTGTGGTCTCCTGGCGTCCATCGCTCGATCGCTTTTCCGGGTCCGGGATCGAACTGATGCCGTCCTGTTGCGAGGATGCTGTCGACATCTTCTGGTGGGATCGGGATTCCGTCGATCACGAAACGTGCATCGTAATTCGGGGCGAGATCGAGAATGACCTTGATTGGCTGGACAACGATGTCGCCATCTTGTGGCGAGTAGCTCTCGACCGCTGCGGGGAGTGTCTCTGGATCGCCGCTCGGAATGAAGAGCAGCGCCCCCGCCACAATCGCAAAGAATGCGACGGCGAGAAGGAGATAGACAATGCGGTAGCCGGTCGTGGTCACGTCGGGGATGCTACGGCTGAGCCGAGCAAATGCACGCAGCCGTGTCTGGAGTCGGGGTACCTTTCCCACAATGCATGTCAATCCTGTTCTGTCACAGCTCGGCACCTACCCGATCGCAGAGGTCAAGGCTCGCGTGACGGCGAGGCAAGAGCAGGGTCTCGAGGTGATCGATTTCTCCATCGGTGATCCGATTGAGCCAACCCCGGAGTTCATCACCACCACGATGCGTGATGCGATCCCCGTCGTCTCCCAGTACCCGACTGCCGGAGGCAGGCGTGATGTGCGTGAGGGGATCGCGGGCTATGTAAAGCGACGATTCGGGGTGGCGGCGAATGCCGAGACACAGGTCATTCCGACGAGTGGGTCGAAGGAAGCCATCTTCAACGCTCATTTTGCGTTCGTCGATCGAGATGCGGATGCGCTCGTGGCCTTCCCATCACCGGGATATCCCGTGTACGAGCGGGGAGCGCTGTTTGCGGGTGCGCGGACGTACAAGGCTGTGCTGTCTGGTGACTTTGTGCTTCGCGCAGCGGATATCCCCGATTCGATCTGGTCCGAGGCGCAGATGCTGTGGATCTGCACACCGCACAATCCCGCAGGGAGCGTGACGACTGCATCCGAACTCGACGATCTGATCACGGCGTGTAGAGCGAACGACGTGTTGCTGCTGTCTGACGAGTGCTACGCCGACATCTACGACGACGTCGTGTATCCAGACGGTCCGCATTCGGTGCTGGAGCGAGCAGGCACAGGATTCAAAGGAGTGTTGTCCTTCCTGTCCCTGTCCAAGAGGTCGGGGATGACCGGTTATCGGTCGGGGGCGATCGTTGGTGACGCTGAAGCAATAACCGCGCTCAAGGCGCTTCGATCGACCACCGGGACTGCGTCACCGGACTTCACACAGCAAGCCGCGGCAGCAGCCTGGTCAGATGATCACCATGCGGCTGAGAGAAGGGCTCTGTTCGTCGAGAAGCGGCGCGTGTTGAGCGAGGCCTTCGACGGCACCGATTGCGCTGTCGTCGAGTCGTCAGCCGGGCTCTACCTGTGGGTTCGGGTCTCGGACGACCTTGCCGTTTCGGAACAGCTACTCGAACATGGCATCGTTGTCTCTCCCGGCCGGTTCTTTGGTGAGGGTGGCGAGGGATACATCAGGATGGCCCTGGTCCCTGGCCTGGAAGAGTGCGAGGCCGCAGCACACGCGGTTCGCGGTGCGCTTGTTGGAGACAGAGATAAGGACGTGGCACATGTCGAAAGATGATCGGGCGACGGTTGAAGCAGCGTATCGAAGCGAGATAGACCTTGAAGCGGCGTCTGAGGCTGTGTTCAGAACGATCGAGGCGCTCGACGGCGGCCACATCCGGATCGCTGATCCAGACGATGGGTGGTCCGTCAACACCTGGGTCAAGGAAGCAATTCTGTTGTACTTTCGGCTGGCCCAGATCACAACCACGTACTCCGGCGACATCGAGTACCACGACAAGATTCCGACCAAGTCGAATCTTGCGGACCAAGGCGTTCGAGTCGTGCCGCCAGGAACGGTGCGGTACGGAGCTTTCTGTGAACCAGGTGTCATCGTGATGCCTGGCTACGTCAACATTGGTGCATACGTTGGAGCCGGTTCGATGGTTGACACGTGGGCGACCGTCGGGTCTTGTGCCCAGATCGGAAGCGATGTGCATCTGAGCGGGGGCGTTGGCATCGGTGGGGTCCTTGAACCTCCGGGTGCGCGTCCGGTGATCGTCGAAGACGGTGCATTTATCGGTTCCAGATCCATCGTCGTAGAAGGGGCCCACATCGGGGCTGGTGCGGTCCTCGGCGCAAACACGACAATCACGTCGTCGACGCCGATCATTGATGTCACCGGTCCTGAGCCGATTGAGATGCGCGGCGCAGTTCCCGCCGGTGCGGTTGTCGTACCGGGGACAAGGCCAAAAGAGTTTCCGGCGGGTTCATTCGAGCTGCAGTGTGCGCTCATCATCGGTTCCCGCTCAGCTTCGACCGACCGAAAGACCTCTCTTGAGGACGCACTCCGCAACTTTGAGGTACAGGTGTGACGGTCATCGACACACTCATGGAGATCATCGATATTCCATCGGTGACCGGCGATGAGGATGCGCTGTGCTCGATGCTCGAGCAGCGGTATGCAGACAGACCGACGATCAGGGTCAAGAACTCGCTTGTGGTCGGACAGCCGATCGGCACGCAACCGTTCTACGCCCTGTACGGCCACCTGGACACAGTCCCTGTGCAAGGTGATCCGACCGCCAGGGTTGAGAACGACCGGGTGATCGGCCTTGGTGCGTCGGACATGAAGGCTGGTGTGGCTGTGATGGTCGAGCTTCTTGACAATGTCCCTGAGTCCAGCCACGGCCTCGTGTGCGTCTTCTATGGCGCCGAGGAGGGGCCAGCTGCCGAGAATGAGCTTGGGCCCGTTTTGGACGCCGTCCCTTGGCTTGTTGACGCCGATCTGTCAGTGGTGATGGAACCCACAGATATGAACGTTGAGATCGGATGCAACGGCGTACTCAACGCCGACATCATCTTCCGCGGGAAGAGCGCACATTCTGCCCGTCCGTGGCTCGGCGAGAACGCGGTCACCAAGGGTGGTGCATGGCTAGCAACACTTCACGCTCGGCCACCCGATCTCGTTGATATCGACGGACTCGAATACCGTGAAGTCTTCTCTGTGACAAAGGCAGCCGGCGGAATCGCAAACAACATCATTCCTCCGGAATTTGTGATCAACTTGAATCATCGGTTCCCGCCGGTCTATTCGATCGATGAGGCTGAGGAGCGGCTCCGCGACGTCGCAGCTGCTGCCGACGAGATCGTTGTCAAGGACCGCGCCCCCGCAGGTGGGGCCGCTCCCGACAATGTGCATGTGCAACGGCTTGAGGCCCTGTCGGGCGGCGTTCGTCAGGCCAAGCAGGGTTGGACGGACGTAGCCCGACTCACCGAGCGAGGTGCCGTTGCGCTCAACTACGGCCCAGGAATCGTCGCCCAGGCCCATCAAGTTGGCGAATACGTTCCGATAGCAAATGTGACCGCGGCGTTTGACGTCATGCAACGGTTCCTGGCAGACGACGAATAGCGCCGGCCGACCTATTGGTCGCTTGTCGCTCGAGATGGAGTCACCGGTGGCAGGCTGAGCCTCGGCAGTATCACACCGACGAGTGGACCCACACCGAACGCAAAGACAACAGTGCCGACGCCGACGGTGCCGCCGAGAAACCACCCGAGAACCAACACGGTGATCTCAATCATCGCTCGAGCCAATCCAACCGGTAACCCCTTTCTTGCAAGCCCGGTCATGAGTCCATCGCGAGGGCCTGGACCAAGACCGGCGCCGATGTAGTAGCCGGAGCCGACCGCGACGATGAGAGTTCCCGCTCCAAGGAGCGTCCACTGCTGCCAGGTGTCGAGATCTTCGAGCGGTGAGAGCCAGAGCGTCAGGTCAATGACGATTCCGATGAGGAAGACATTCAGGATGGTGCCGATTCCGACCCGCTCGCCAAGAGGAATCCATAGGAGCAGAACGAGGATTCCAGTCAGGATGCCAACGGTTCCGATCGGGATACCCGTATGGATGGAAATCCCCTGATGGAGGACCTCCCATGGGGCAAGGCCCAGCCCTGCCTCAACCAGCAGGGCGACACCAAAGCCGAAAAGAACCAGCCCAAGAACGAGCCGAGGCAGACGTCGCGCAAGTTCGGAGCGGGAGGGCATCGGGAGCATCACGGAACGCTAGCTGTGGCGGTGTCACCAACCGTCCCATCGGTACCATCCCGCCATGCCAGTTGACATCGATATCGCAAAAGTCGCGAAGCTCGCTCGTCTTGCGCTCACCCAAGAGGAGCTTGCAGGCTACGACTCGCAACTTCAGGACATTCTCGAACACGCCGAGCGGGTGCAGGCACTTCCAACCGATGGTGTCGAGCCGACGTCGCACCCTCTTCCGATGGTGAACGGATTCCGAGCAGACGAAGTGGGCGAGTGCCTCGAACCTGACTCGTTTCTGTCAGAGGCGCCCGATACGCAGGATGGCCAGTTCCGTGTTCCAAGGATCCTTGGCGAATGACGGATCTTGCCGACCTGACGATCACCCAAGCGGGTGAGGGACTGCGTTCAGGAGATTTCCGCTCACAAGATCTGCTCGCCGCCATCGACAAGCGTGTCTCGGCAACTGAGGCACATCTGCATGCGTATCTGACTCTCGATCACGATGGAGCGAGAGCTGCAGCGGTTGCCGCAGACGAAGCATTTGCCAAGGGGCAGGACGCCGGTCCGCTCCAAGGAATCCCCCTCGCGGTGAAGGACAACATGTGCACCCGGGGGGTGGACACCACCGCATCGAGCCAGATCCTTGCCGGTTGGAAGCCACCATATGACGCAACCATCGTCGCCAGGCTCAAAGCGGCAGGTGCGGTCATCACCGGAAAGACCAACCTCGATGAGTTTGCGATGGGTTCGTCGACGGAGAATTCAGCATTCGGAGTGACACGAAACCCTTGGGACACGGATCGCGTTCCTGGAGGGTCGTCTGGTGGTTCTGCTGCCGCAGTCGCCGCAGGCTCTGCGTTCGGCTCCTTCGGATCGGACACGGGCGGATCGATCCGTCAACCTGCTGCGCTCACGGGGACCGTTGGTGTGAAGCCGACCTACGGCCTGGTCTCACGGTACGGACTCATCGCCTTTGCCTCATCACTTGATCAGATCGGGCCGTTCTCAAGGTCCGTTACTGATTCGGTAGCCCTCCTCGAAGCGGTGGCCGGCTGGGACCGATTCGACGCAACGAGCATCGATGGTCCAGTGCCCAATCTCGGCGGTTCGCTCGAGAAGGGTGTCGAAGGCCTTCGTATCGGTGTGGTCACGGAGCTCATGGGAGAGGGCATCGAGCCAGAAGTCCTTGCGGCGACCAGAGCAATGATTGACAAGCTCTCGTCTGCCGGGGCTGATGTTGTCGAGGTGTCGGTCCCATCCTCCGAGTTTGCTCTGTCCGCCTACTACCTCATCGCACCAGCCGAGTGCTCAGCCAATCTGGCTCGGTTCGATGGTGTGCGGTACGGCCATCGCAGCGCCGTCGAGGGGACGACCGAGGAGATGATGAGCCATAGCCGAGCCGAGGGATTCGGGCCGGAAGTCACGCGTCGAATCTTGCTAGGGACGTATGCGTTGTCCGCCGGCTACTACGACGCGTTCTACGGGCAGGCGCAAAAGGTCCGGACGCTGGTGCGGAACGACTTTGCCTCTGCATACGAGGACCTCGACGTGCTTGTGTCCCCGACGAGCCCCACGACGGCGTTCAAGGTCGGCGAACGGGCCAAGGACCCGATGGCGATGTATTACTCCGATGTGTGCACGGTCCCGACCAACCTCTCGGGCGAGCCGGCGATGTCGGTTCCGGTCGGGCTTGATTCACAAGGTCTACCAATCGGTTTTCAGATCATGGCACCAGCGCTCGGCGAAGAGGTCATGTATCAGGTAGGTGCGGAAGTCGAACGTCTCGCAGGGTTCAGTGAAAGGGCCGCGCTTGCAACGTCTGAGGTGAAACTGCCATGACGATGAAGGACGGATGGGAAGCCGTAATCGGGCTTGAAACCCATGTTGAGCTGTCAACCAACTCGAAGATGTTCTGTTCGTGCCCTGTGGAGTCCGAAAGCGGCCCAAATACAGCGACGTGTCCGGTGTGCCTCGCCCTCCCTGGTGCGCTGCCGGTGCCGAACGAAAAGGCGATCGAAGGCATTGTGAAGATCGGCCAAGCGTTGGGATGTGAGATCAACGAGCGGTCATTGTTCTACCGGAAGAACTACTTCTACCCGGATCTACCGAAGAACTACCAGATCAGTCAATACACCTTTCCTGTATGTGAACACGGCTCGGTCGATGTTGACGTCGACGGTGCTGTCACGACCGTAGGGATAACCAGAGTGCACATGGAGGAGGACACGGGGAAGAGCACGCATGTTGGCGACGGCGGTGGACGAATCCACGACGCCGATCACACGTTGCTCGACTTCAACCGCGCCGGCGTGCCTCTCGTCGAGATCGTGACGGAGCCGGACATCCGGAGCCCTGAACAAGCCCGGGCGTACGGAGCCGAGCTCCAACGCATTGTGCTGGCGCTCGACGTGTCTGATGCGAGGCTTGAAGCTGGGTCAATGCGGTTCGACGCAAATGTGTCCGTCCGGAAGATCGGCGACCCGGAATTCGGGACGAGAACCGAGACAAAGAACGTCAACTCGCTGCGGAGCATGCAGCGTGCAATTGCGTTTGAGATTGATCGTCAGATCAATGTGCTCGAGGACGGTGGTGTGATCCATCAGGAGACACGGCACTGGAACGAGGACACAGGAGTGACCACCTCAATGCGGACGAAGGAGGAATCGGAGGACTACCGGTATTTCCAGGATCCAGACCTTCTCCCGCTTGAGGTTGATGAGGAGTGGCAGGACGAGATCCGCCGAACGATCCCGGAACTTCCAGCAGCCAAGAGAGCCCGGTTCGTCGAAGCAGGAGCTGACCCTGGCACCGCTGAGCTCCTTGCTGATGATGCTGACCTTTCGGTGCTGTTCGAAGGTGCGATCGCAGAGGGTGCAGATGGCCGCACCGTGGGCCTGTGGCTCACGGGTGACGTCGTGGCACAGCTGCGCCGAACAGATACGCCTGTCGGTGAAACGTCGCTGACGTCGACCCACCTTTCGGACCTTGCCGCGATGGTGGGCGCCGGCGAGCTCTCGTCGACCGCGGCCAAGGATGTGCTTGTTGCGGCAATGGCGGGCGAAGGCTCCGTGCGGGCGATCGCTGAGGGCAGAGACCTGATGCAGGTGTCCGACGTGGGCGCGATTGAAGAAGCTGTGGATGCTGTGCTTGCGGACAATCCGGATGCGATCGAGAAGATCCGTTCGGGCGACATGAAGCCCTTGGGATTCCTTGTCGGCCAGGTCATGCGATCGACTGGTGGCAAAGCAGACCCGAAGATCGTTCAAGAGCTTCTTCGATCCAAGACCAGTAAGTAGCCATCGGTCCCGCTGCGACCCGAGGTTCCGCAGCGCAAGGCCACGACGGCTATGGTCGAGCTTCAGACGAGGTGGGTGGAGGCATTTGATGGCCTGGCGAAATACGTTGTTGTGGGTTCTTCAGTGGCTTTTTGGTGTCTACTTCGTTGCCATCGGAATTATGCACTTCATTGTCCCCGACGGCCTCCCCGCGCTGATGGAGTGGATGTACGAACTGAGCGACACGATGCACATCATCATCGGTATCGCAGAGATCCTCGGTGGCCTTGGTCTGATACTGCCGAGCCTCACCCGGATTCGACCCCAGCTGACGGTGTATGCCGCCGCCGGTCTCGTGCTGGTGATGGCCGGTGCAATCGTATTCCACGCCGCGAGGGGAGAAGGCGTGTCGATCGGCAACAACCTCTTCTTTGCCGCAGTCCTCGTCTTCATCGGATACGGTCGCTGGAAGCTTGAACCGATCGCACCTCGCGAATAGGGCCAGTCGCTGGTCTAGTCAGCCAGTGTTTCTGAGGCCTGAAGCGAGGCCGTTGATGGTGAGCAAGAGGGCTCGCTGGAGATCGGGATCCGGTGAGGATTCCTGGCGCAACCGGCGGAGCAGGCTCACCTGGAGGTAGCTGATCGGATCGAGGTAGCGGTCGCGCACATCCAGAGTTCGTCGGAGAGCCTCGTCGTGTGCCACAAGATCCGAGCCCGAGATTGCAGTTACCAAGGCAATTGTTCGTTTGTACTCGTCCTCAATGATGTCGAACACTCCGGAGTCATCCGAGAGTTCTGCGTATCGTGCTGCGATCGTCAAATCCGTCTTTGCGAGGGTCATTTCGACGTTTGAAATGAATGTCCTGAAGAATGGCCACGACTCGTACATCTCGGTGAGGGCATCCCGGCCATGAATCTCATCGGCTGCCGCAAGACCCGTTCCGACTCCGAACCAACCGGGAACGATCTGACGGGACTGCGTCCACCCGAATACCCATGGGATCGCCCTCAGACCGTTGATTCCATCGTCGCCTGAGCCGGGTCGACGTGCAGGGCGGGAGCCGATGTTCATGTTCCCGAGCTCTTCGACAGGAGTCGATGCAAGGAAGTAGGGCATCAGTGCCGGGGATCTGATCAATCCCACGTACGCGGCATACGCAGCATCCGATACGGCGTCCATGGTCACGTCCCAGCGGTCGAGGACCGATGCCGGTTGGCGGGCGGTCCGGTGCAGGAGGGAAGCCTGAAGTGTCGCTGCGAGAGTGAGCTCAAGATTTCTTCTGGCAAGTGACGGCAACGCATACTTGTCTGAGATGACTTCACCCTGCTCGGTGATCTTGATCGCACCATCGATCGTTCCCCAGGGCTGAGCGAGGATTGCCGCTTCGGTAGGCCCACCGCCTCGCCCAACTGTTCCTCCGCGGCCGTGGAACAGACGGAGCCGGACACCATGTCTGGCGGTCACATCTCGCAGATCACGCGATGCTTTGTACAACTCCCATTGGCTCGTTGAGATGCCGGCATGCTTGTTCGAGTCCGAATAGCCGAGCATCACCTCCTGGAGATCGCCCCGCAACCGCACGTGTTCGCGGTACACGGGCACCTCGAGAAGCTCATCGAGGAGCGCACCAGCGCCCCTCACTTCTTCGGTGGTTTCAAAGAGCGGGACGAACCCAACCCTGGCTACTCCGGTGTGCGTGTCGACGAGGCCGGCTTCGCGAGCTACCACCATCGCGGCGAGCACGTCGTGTGGTCCCGTGGTTTCGGAGATGATGTAGGACTCGATGACCTCGGGGCCGTACACCCGCTGCGCTTCCTCGATCGATCGCATTGTGTTGAGGGTGCGTGCTGGCTCGCCATCGAGCTCCATTGCAGACGTGGAAAGTGGTCGGCGACCGTCGAGCTCCAAGGCAAGGAGGTCCTTTCTGCCGTCGAGCGGGTACGGCTCGTCGATCAAGTCATACATGGCGGCAACAGTTGCGTGGTGCTTTGTGGCGTGTTCACGCACATCGAGTGTTGCGAGCCGGAAGCCGGAGGCCGCTGCGACATGGATGAGTCGAGCTATCGATCCTTCGGCCAGCAGTTGTCCGTGATGGGCTGCAAGCGATGCTTGCATTACAGCCAGGTCTTGGATCAGTTCCTGTTCGCTTGCGTATCCGTGGGCGGCATCGAGCGGGATCCCGGCTTCGACCGCGTTGAGCGTTCTCCCAAGCTTGTGATGGACAAAGCCGAGCATTTGGCGATAGGGCTCGCCGGCGGACAAGGAGGTAAATCGATGATGGATCTCGGGAAAGCGCTCAGCCTCCGCGGCAAGCGCCGCTTCCATTTCATCGGACACCGCAACGATCCGCTCGCTCGGTGATAGCTCAGCGGCAAGTCCCTCAACCAACACGATCAAGTTACGGACCGCATGCACGTGCTGAATGCGAAGCACATCCATCGTCACCTCGGGGGTGACGTTCGGATTTCCATCCCTATCCCCACCAACCCACGAGCCAAACGAAAGCGGGTGGGAGCCGAGTGGGACCGAGGTGCCCATTCGGGATAGCTGGTAGTCCAGCTCGCCATAGACCTCCGGAACGGGGCTCTGGAGCAGTCCATCGAAGACGTGTATCGCAGATCGTGCCTCGTCTACAGGGGTCGGACGTTCGACCCTGAGTTCATCTGTTTGCCAAAGCCCGTCAATCAGCTCTGCGATCCGTCGAGACGATCGCGCGCGCTCTGCAGCCGTCATCTCCTCGTGTCGAACCTCGGTGAGCAGGTCGGCGATCTCGTTCGTCTTCGATTGCACCGATCGCCTCGCTGCCTCCGTCGGGTGGGCTGTGAACACCGGCCTGACGTCAAGGTTGCCGACGATCTCTGCCACCTCATCGGATGCGACTTTGGCGTCGATGACCAGATCGATCGTGCGTGCGAGGTCGGTTGTCAAGGGGGTGAGGGCGTAGCGATGGCGCTGCTCTGCGACATTTGCAAGCGAGAAGTATGTCGAGAAGGCCCGCACGAGTTGAATCGTCCGGTCAAGAGGAAGCAGATCGAGCATCTCGGTGAGTTGAGCCGCTGCTGAAGCGCGGTCTTCGGCGGAAGTGGACGTGCGGGCTTGTTTCGTCAGGCTGCGGACCTCTTCCACGAGATCGAGCAGCTCCTGTCCGTGCTGGCGTACGAGTGTTTCGCCAAGCATGTCCCCGAGAAGGCGAACATCCGCTCGGAGGGCAGCATCGAGGTTTGTGCCGGATTCGGTCATGCGGCGATCGTACCGGTGACCGCGAGCAGTGCCGTCTGCAACCCGCTTGCCGGCGAACAGCACCTACATTCGCAGTATGTCGTTCGTCTTCGATGTCCTTGCGGATGCCTGGTCGTACC
>JBPCTY010000165.1:0-2970 GCA_051011415.1 Acidimicrobiia bacterium | reverse complement strand
CAGTGCGACCGCATACACGTCGACCGGCGCGGCTCGGTACGTGAATCCTCCGTGGTATGCCATGGTGATGATCCCGCTGTCGTGGATTCCGTTTGCGTGGCTCTATCCGCTGTGGACGGGTGCGGGACTTGTCATCGGCGCTCTTGCGATTCGGAAGCTGAAGATGCCAGACCCCTACAGGGTTGGCGCACTCATTCTCCTTTCCGCATCGGCCTTCCTTGCGGTCTACTACGGGCAGAACACCTTCTTCATGGTCGCCATCCTCACCCTCGTGGTGCTCGCATTGGAGCGGGGCGCGATGATGATCGGAGGTATCGGTCTGGCATTCATCGGATTCAAGCCGCACCTTCTTCTGGGGATCGCGTTGTGGTGGATTACCGACTTCAAGAGAATGAAGGTGGCGATTTCATGGGTCCTTGGAGTTACGTTCGTTCTTGCGGTCGTCAGCGCCCTTTGGATGCCGGGGTCATGGCGAGAGTTCTTCAATGCGATAAGCGATCCAGACGTACTTGTGATGCCAAGCAAGGAGGTGTCGGTGGTTAGTGCCGTCCGATTGTTGTTTGCCGGATTCCCTGCTGTCATATTCGTCAGCGGCGTCTTGATTGTTGGTGCGATCGCATTGGCGCTGGTGCTCACCGTGCGACGCAATGCCGACGACATTCCATATGTGGCTGCCATGGCGATCGCCGGCTCTTTGCTGATTGCTCCTCGTGCGTTGGTGTACGACTGGCTTCTGCTTGTTGTGGCAGGTGCAGTCATCCTGTGGGCTGGGTTCGTCTCGGTCCGCAACGTCGCGATCGCTGGTGCGCTGCTCGCTGTGGCGCTGCCCATCGGTGACTTTCTTACTGAGCTCCAACTGGATGCGTTCGACCGGGCATTGCACATCGCGCCTCTCGTCCTCCTGGCTGTGTTCGTGTGGGGGTTGCGGCGTGGCGGTGTGCTCGCCCCATCCCGAGTCGTGGCACAGGCGGCGCCGTAGACTCACGGCCATGTTTGATTCACTTTCTGATCGCCTCGGCGGTGTCTTTGATCGGCTGCGTAGCAAGGGACGCCTCACGGAGGAGGATGTCGATGCAGCGATGCGCGAGGTTCGGCTTGCGCTCCTCGAGGCCGACGTCAACGTCGCCGTCGTCAAGAGCTTTCTGACGAGAGTGAAGGCGCGCGCCGTGGGGTCTGAGGTCACCAAGAGCCTCACACCCGGTCAGCAAGTGATCAAGATTGTGCATGAGGAACTCGTCGTCACCCTGGGTGACGAGGAGGTTCCCCTCGTTCGGCCAAGCGCACCACCGCTTGTGGTAATGATGGTGGGTCTGCAGGGGTCAGGTAAGACGACCACCTCGGCAAAGTTGGCGCTGAACCTGAAGAACAGCGGTAAGCGCCCCATGCTCGTTGCGGCGGACCTCCAGAGGCCAGCCGCGATCGACCAGCTGGAAACCTTGGCTCGGAGCATTGATGTTCCGGTGTATGCGGACCGCAAAGGCGGAAGGGCTCCCAAGGTTGTCAAGGCAGCGCTGAAAGCTGCCCGGGATGAGTCGGCCAACGTCGTCATCGTCGATACAGCTGGGCGCCTACAGATTGACACCGACCTGATGAAGGAACTTGCAGCCGTCAAGAAGGCTGCTGAACCAGACGAGGTTCTATTGGTTGTGGATGCCATGACAGGGCAGGAGGCGGTGAACGTTGCTCTCGGTTTCAGCGAGTACACGGAGCTCACCGGCCTCGTAATGACGAAGATCGATGGCGATGCGCGGGGTGGTGCAGCGATCTCAGCCCGCGAAGTCACCGGTGTCCCGATCAAGTTCGTCGGCACCGGGGAGTCGATCGACGACCTTGATGCTTTCTACCCGGAGCGCATGGCATCGCGAATTCTCGGAATGGGCGATGTGCTCTCCTTGATCGAAAAGGCCGAAGGTGCCTACGACGACAAGGAGGCCGAAGCGGCAGCCAAGAAGATGCGAGATGCGACGTTCGATCTCGAGGACTTCCTTGAACAGTTCCAGCAACTCAAGAAGATGGGTCCATTGCAGCAGCTCGTTGGTATGCTCCCGGGCGCAGGGTCGGCCCTGCGAGATGTCCAGGTGGATGAGAGTCAACTCGCCCGCGTGGAAGCGATCATCAGGTCAATGACCCCAGGGGAACGCCGAAACCCGAAGATGATCAATGGCAGTCGCAAACGCCGAATTGCTGCCGGATCGGGAACCCGACCGCAGGACGTCAATGGCGTGCTCAAACAGTTCTCGCAAGCACAGAAGATGATGAAGGCCATGGCCGGAGGCAAGAGTCCCATCCCCGGGCTCGATATGCCGGCCATGCCACGCCAGACCAAGAAGAGGTGACCGATGGCAGTCAAGATCCGCCTAACGCGGCTTGGCAAGAAGAAGCAGCCGACGTACCGCGTAGTCGTCATGGACTCGCGCAAACCGCGCGACGGCAAGTACATCGAGCAGCTCGGAATCTACGATCCGCGGCAAGAGCCGTCGCTCGTAACGATCGACAATGAGCGTGCGCTTCATTGGCTCAAGACAGGTGCCCAACCAACAGAACGTGCTCAGAAGCTACTCGAAATCTCGGGCGCTTGGACTCAGTTCAAGGTAGCGCGGGGCGACATTCACACCGTTGGAGACGACGACAGCCCGAAAGCCGCTGTCCACGTTGTCGAAGACACATCGCCTGAACCTTCAGAGACGCCGGTAGAAACGGAAGCCACCACTGACGTTGTTGAAGAGGCGGCCACTGAGAGTTCAGAGTCGTCGGTAGAAGCAGAAGAGGAAGTGGCTGCGGTTGAGGCCGCTCCTGAAGAAACGGAAGATGCATGAGTCAGGGCGAAATTGTTGAGAAGGTCGTGACCTACGTGGTCTCCGAAATCGTTGACGATCAGGATGCCGTTGAGGTCAATATCGTTGCCGATGGTGACGATGCTGTGGTCGCAGAGGTCCGAGCAGCAAAGAGCGACATGGGCAGGGTCATCGG
>JBPCTY010000164.1:0-10107 GCA_051011415.1 Acidimicrobiia bacterium | reverse complement strand
CAGAAGGGATCATCGCCTCAGCAGCCCGGCAGTCTGAGACGCAGCGTGTCACCGAGGAGTGGCTCGAGGACGAACCTCGCCTGCGGGTCGTAAGAGTGGAAATCGATGGATCGGCTGTCGAGGTGTTGATTTCGGGTGAAGGGACAGTGCCATCTGTTTCGGAGCTCGAGGCATCTCTTGAAGAAGCCCTCAACACCGAGGTGGTCGTCCTCGTCGAATACTTCCCGTCGGAGATCGTCTCCTCGGGTCTCCAAGACGTCGCTGACCCATAAGCGTGGCATGTGCTGCCCAGCGATGACAGCACCGTATCCTCATCGCATGACGCTTCCGGCCCCAACCGTTCACGCGACGCTTTCGGGCGACGTGTACCTCAAATCTCGACGGACTCAGCGAGGATTGATCCGTCGCGTGCGATCGAACATGGACGCTGCGCTCCGCTCCGTCGGCTACACAGATGCTCCTGCACGAGTTGGGACGCATCGATTCGAAATTCAAGCAGAGCCGGGACAACGAGATGACGTTGTGCGCGCACTCACAACAGTGTTTGGGGTTGGATCCGTCGATACCGTGCAGGAGCTGCCGTTCACTGATTTGGATGACCTCGCAGTGACCGCTTCATCGCTCACTTCTGGGAAGGTTGCCGGCCGCACGTTTGCGGTGAGAGTGAAGCGACGCGGAGACCACGACTGGAACTCAATCGATCTTGCCAGACTCGCAGGGAGATACCTCGACGAAGCTGGCGGAAGTGTCGACCTCTCAAATCCTGAGGTAGAGGTGTCCATAAGGGTGCTGGACGACAGGGCTTTTCTTGTGACCGATCACGTAGCCGGGCCTGGAGGTCTGCCGCTCGGCACGCAGGACAGGGTGCTTTGCCTTCTGTCCGGTGGATTCGACTCAGTCGTCGCCGCATGGATGCTCATGTCCCGCGGCTGCCCGGTCGACTTTGTCCACTTCACGCTCAACTGTGCACAGTCGGACCACGCGTTGGCCGTGGCGAGTGAGCTCTCGGGTTCGTGGGGCCATGGAACCGATCCCACCGTGCATCTGGTCGAGTTTCAACCGGTCAAGGACGCACTCTTTGACTCTGTCGATGCGAGGATGCGCCAGGTGACCCTCAAGGTCATGATGGCGAAAGCCGCTGGGACCATCGCTCATGACAACACGATTGCGGCCTTGGTCACTGGCGATTCAATGGGCCAGGTGTCCTCTCAGACCCTGCCGCACTTGGTGGCAGTGTCTGCAGCAACAGACACCCCAATTCTCCGCCCGCTCGTTGGCCTCCCGAAGGAGGCGATCATCGATCTTGCGCGTACCGTGGGCACTGCTGAGCTCAGTGCCAGGGCACAAGAGGTGTGCGACCTCTCAGAGGGCAGACCAGTCGCAACCTCCGCCAAGATGGAGGCCATTGACGAGAGCGTCCACCAGATACCGAGCGACGTGCTCGGGGATGTCTTGGCGACGCAGAAGACTTTCAAGCTGTCTGACTGGACCCCCGGACAGTTCTAGCGCTGTGACCCTGATCGATTCAGGGGCCCTACGTGAATCGACACAAGCTACTGATAGCATGGGTGGAAGGCCGGGGAGGTTCTGTCTTGAAGAGGTTGATCATCGTTGTGATGTTGTTGGCTGCGTTGGTCGCGGCTTGCGATACGTCACCGCCCGAAGAAGGCTCAACCACAGAACCACCGACAGAGACCACCGAACCGCCAACGGAAACGACAGAAGCACCCGAAACGACCGAGGCCCCTGACACAACTGAGGCGCCAGACACGACGACGGACGGGGCCGCTGAGGAATCTGAGACCCCGTGGTGGTTGCTCATTCTGATCGGTGTCGGAATTCTGATCGTGATCTTTGCTCTTGTTGCTCGCGGATCGAAGAAGAGCACCGTTGTTGCGATGAGTTCTCCGACGTGGAAAGAACATGCTCGTAGGGGATATGCCGAGGCCCGGTGGCTCTACGACGCCATGGGGGAGGACGTCGCCGTTTGGCGGGGCAACGCTCAGTTCGACGGAACGACCGAAGTGGGAGCCTCTGCGAGTACCGGTCGCGCCGAGGATTGGGCCGAGATGCAACGCCGGTTGGGCGAAGCATCCGATGCGCTGTATGCGCTTGAGGCTTCTGCACCAGACCCAACGAGTGCGGCAGCTGCGAGAGCAACGATTGATTCGATGCGAGATACCCGGTCGAAGGTCGACTCTCGAGCAGAGGCGCGTTTCGCGTATCGGACGGCTGAGAACGACGGTGCCGATCAAACCGCCCTCATCGAAGCGAGGGACCGCGAAGTACGTGCATCACGCAATCTTGCCGATTCCCGAAGCGCGTTTGCAAAGGCCTTGACCACTCTTTCGACTATCGCCTAGCCGCGAAGTCGGTCCAGTTGGACATTGCCGCCAGAGATGATCACGCCTACACGTGACCCCGCAAACTGGCGGGAAGTGAACAGAGCTGCAAACACCGTAGCTGCGGACGGTTCGATTACCTGTTTGGTGCGCATTGCTACAAAAGCCATCGCCTCGAGGATCTCTCCCTCGGAGACAGTGACGATAGATGTGTCACCCTCAGACAGAATGGCGAACGGGATTTCGCCTATGCCGGTGAGCAGTCCGTCGCCAACGCTTATGTTGCCCGTGGCTGGATACCGATGACCGTCTCGGAGTGATCGAAAGGCATCGTCAACAATTTCTGGTTCTGCGCCGACGGTAGGAATTCCGAACTCGGTTGCGATCAATGTGCTGCCCGACAGGAGGCCTCCGCCCCCAACTGGCGTAAGAACCACGTCGATATCCTGCACTTGGCTGAGCAATTCGAGCGCAGCGGTTCCTTGGCCAGCCACGACATACGGATCGTCAAACGGGTGCACCACTAGCGCACCAGTCGCCTCAGCGAACTCGACCAGGCTTGCCTCTCGCTCGTCATGCGGTCTAACGATGAGATCGGCGCCGTAGCCTCGCATCGCATCCATCTTCACTTGTGGTGCGTGATCGGGGACGACGATTGTGGCCTTCGCACCTGCGATCCGGGATGCAAAAGCGACTGCTTGCCCATGATTGCCGGAGCTATGGGTTGCGACACCTCTTGCTACTGCTTCTTCGCGTTGTGCCAGCACGGCATTGGTTGCCCCCCTCGCTTTGAATGCCCCGATCTTCTGGAGGTGCTCCGACTTCATGAAGACAGTGGCTCCTGATCGATCGTCGATGGCATGGGAGGTAAGGACCGGTGTCTTGTGCAGGTGTGGTGCAATTCGGGCTGCAGCGCTCCGAACATCGCTTGGCGTCGGAGTTGGTGTCACAGGGGGTTCTCGCTTGTTCTGGCAGGGGCTGTGGCGACGGCATACGCCCCGATTGCCAAGGCAGAGAACACGTGCCATGCGCCATGGCCCTGGAGCACCGATCCGGAATCGCACAACGGGCCGTCGGTGCGGCCGACGAGGAAGAACAGCAGAGCAATGGCAAGCATCGAGACGGCGAAGGTGAGCGCGCGGCTGTCTATGGGGCCGTTGCGGCGCACGACAAAGTGCGACGCGATCACACCGACCGTGGCAAGACCAGTGAACACGTTGGTCGCCTCGGGGGTCACACTGGTGACGACTGCAGCAATGATGGCAAATGCAGCCGTGCCAACCCATTGGGTCCATTCGGAGAGTCTCAATCCTGCCCTGAGGTCAGCTGCTGCTATCAGCGCCAATGCTGCGAGAAAGGTCACGTCATGGGCTAGTTGTGACCCGATCGGTTGAGGGCCGTGGTACAGGAAGCTTCCGATGCCGGTGGCGACGAGCAGGACACCGAGCACGGTTCGGAAGCGCCTTTCAGCGCCCGTTGCCCTGCGAGACCACACGACTATCGCGACACCAACCACAGAGAACGCCAAACTGGTTATCGCATTTACCGGCTGCGCAAGCCAACCAGAATCGATCGCTTCGCAATCGGATTCTGCGAGCGCCGTTGAAATCGCTGTCAATACCCAAGAATGCACGGCGTCACGCTACAGCGTTGTTTCGGTGTTGGTGTCACGGTAAACGGTCAAGCCGAGCTCGATCGACGCCGAAATACTGAGCGTGGGCACTTGACCGCGAGAAGCAGTCGTCGTACGGTGCCTGCAGGGCGTACATGGGGAAGGGAAGGCGATCGCGATGAAGGGATCGCCATGCAAACGCTCGCGCAGCGCATCAGAGCCAAAGAATTCACGCGTTCTCGCAAGGGCATCGATGCGGACGAGGTGAGCGAGTTTCTCGACACACTCGCCGATGATGTCCACGAGCTCGAGTCAGAACTTCGCAAAGAGACGGTGAGAGCCAACACGCTTGAACGTCGCGTGCAGTCACCGCAAGAAGCCGAAGGCAATCTTGAAGCTGCATTCCTTGTCGCAGCCGAAACCAAGCAGAAACTGATGGATGAGGCCCAGGAACGGGCGAGAGAGATCATCATCGAAGCGAGGGAGGAGGCTGATCAGCTCGTCGAAACCCCGAAGGAAGAGGCTCGTCGAGCCTCCGAGGAGAGCTCCGCAATTCTTCTTCAGGCAAAGGAACGTCTCGAATCGGCGCACCGCGAGGCTGCCGCAGTTGAGGAACGCGCACAGAGTGGTGCCGCCCAACTCGAAGCTGACGCCGCTGAACGGGGCCGCAGGGCTGTTGAAGAGTCCGAACGTCGGGCACAAGAGACAATCGACGCTGCAAGACACGAAGCCGCAATTCGTATCGCTGCCGCACAGCGCGAATCTGCCGATGTGCGTGCGGAACTCGAGGCAGAACACGCAGAGCTGATAGAGCGAGTGCGCGCTTTGCAGACAGCAGTGGTCGGCATGCTTGAGCACGGTGCGGCACGTTCGCCCGACCTTGCGGCAGTTCTCGATCCAGACCAGCTTGAAGCTCCTGGCGAGGCAACCGGCTAGCTGAGGCGCAACGGAACACTTGGGTAGTGGCCCGAATGCGCCGATACATCCGATGAGAAGCGGTTACCGAGTCCGTCGGTACGCTCCCGGCGATGAGAAAACGAGACATGGCACGTAGAAGAGGCCGTTCGGTCAGTGATATAACGAGGTACGCAGGTTCCGCTGCGCCCCAACCCTCTGGCTACAACGATGACGACACCGTCACCTCTGGGATGACGTTCGGTCTGATTGCCTTGGCCATCTTCGTCGCGATCAGCTTCTTTGCTGTTCGATTCGGGACCCAGTCGATCGAGTCCGATCTTGAAGGCAAGGCCGCAAGAGCGCTTCACGCCGCAGGCTTTACCCAGGTGGAGGCCGAAGCAAGCGGCACAGCCGTGTCCTTGTCCGGTTCGTACATGTCAGATCAGGAAGAGCAACAGGCTTTTGACGCCGTCGCAGCAGTATCCGGAATTGGTGCTGTTGAGGGTCAGATCTGGCCGATCTCAAACGATGAGCTGGAAGCCGCTGCAATCCG
Source organism: Acidimicrobiia bacterium (assembly GCA_051011415.1). GTDB lineage: Bacteria > Actinomycetota > Acidimicrobiia > Spongiisociales > UBA5794 > SZUA-442. Next base: position 4,703 of record JBPCTY010000164.1, on the reverse strand, counting down.
GGGAGCACCACTCGAGGCATCCTGGGACTTCGGGCGCATCACAGTGACGGGAGATGTATCCACGCCGGAGAAGGCAGCGCTGGTTGCCTCGACCCTCGAATCGTCCTTTCACACCGTAGAAACGGAAGGTCTCACAGTGCTTGAGGGACTCGATGACGAGACGGCTTGGCTTGGGCCGGTTCTCTTCCTTGTTCAGAGCAGCGAGGAGCTTCTTCCGACCGGATTCCTCAGAGTTGATGGCCGCAACGGGTATGTGGTGCTCCAAGGTGAAGTGTTGGAGAAGTCGCCTCGCGACGAACTGAATTCGCTCGTTGCAGAAACAGCGGCCAGCATCGGATTCGATGCAACTCCTGGTGTCCGTCTCCTCGACACCGGCCCCACCGAGGAGGAAGTCGAAATCCTCCAGGAGGAGATCAACGAAGTCATCCTTGATCAGATCGTCGAATTTGAGGTCAAGAGTTTCCTTTTGACTACCAACGGAATGTCGCTCCTCGATGACATGGCAGCGACCCTGGCATCAACACCTGAGGTACGCGTGCTGATCGAAGGCCATACCGACGATCGCGGTTCGGATGCTGAGAACCAAACGTTGAGCGAGGAACGAGCGTTGGCCGTGTTCAACTACTTCGTCGAGAAGGGTCTGGATCCTGGCCGCTTTGACATCATTGGACAGGGTGAGAATCAACCAATCGAGTCGAATGACACGGCTGCAGGCAGAGCAAGGAATCGGCGCATCGAATTCACTGCGCTGCTTGATGGAGTCAACACGGAGGATGATGCATGACGTATGTCGCATCGCAGATCATTGTCTGGATCGTCGTTGCAACGATGTTCGGATTCGCCCTTGGCTGGATGGTCAGCTCACGCAGGGGTGCTGCAAAGAAGAACACCAAGCGTCGCTTCTAGAGGTTCGGAAACTGGGAGCGTCATCCCATCACCGGATCCTTGAAGAGTGCCGTGCGCGTGAGCGCTGCAGCCACGATCAGCACCGCGGTGCTCCCAAAGATGTAGACGGGTACCACCCCGAACCACCCGGCGAGTAGGCCTCCTATGGCTGCTCCAAGCGGTAGTCCTGCCCACGCAAACGTCCGGGAAGCCGCGATCACCCTCGCCATCTGTTCGGCTGGCGCGAGTCGCTGGCGCATCGTTACGAGGGCGACGTTTACCCAAGTCACACCAGTGATGGCGATTCCGGCCGGAATGACTGCGAGCCATGACCCGATAAGGGCCACCACGAGGAAGCCGCCGCCAAGAAGTACAAGTCCGAGTATGTACATCGTTCCGAGTGGGATCCTCCGAGCGACACGCCCGGCAAACGCAACGCCGATCGACCCAATGCCAGCCTGAAGAGCGAAGAAGAGACCGATCTCGAGACCGTACTCGGTCAACGCTTGTTCCATGGTTTCGACGCCGAGGATCTCCGATGCGACAAACAGGACGAGCAGCGCCTCAAGGGGTTGGAAGACGAAATTTGTCAACGTGCCACCGAGGGTGCCCCATCGAAGCCGTGCATCTGCCCAGAGCACGGAGACACCCGTCCGGATCGCGCTTCCAAAACGTTCCTGCGTCTGGGCAACGCGCTTTCCTATCGGGCGGACGAATGCAAGGAGCGCGGCAGAAACGAGGAACGTCACAGCGTTGATTCCGAATGCGAGTGCAAAGCTCCCTGCGAGTGCAATAAGCAGTCCACCGGCGAGGGGTCCGATGCTCAGCGTGATTGTCCGAGCGAGTCCTAGCTGTGCGTTTGCCTTGACCAGATCGGACTCAAGAAGTGACACAGTCATCCATGTTTGAAGGCCGGAATCGAACAACACAGCCATCGACCCGACCAGGAATGCGATGGCGAACACCATCGTTGTCGTCACCCAGCCCTGATGTGCAGCGACAGCAAGCGCAAGGAACGCGGTTGCTCTCACAATATCAACCAGGATCAGTGTCCGGCCGAGCTTCCGCCTTCTGTCGAGGAATACACCTGCAGCCAGACCGAAGAGCAGCATTGGGAGCGTTTCGGCAGCTGCGGTCAGTCCGAGATCGAGCGCTTCCCCGGTGAGGGCGAGCATGAAGTAGGGCAGCGTGAAGAAGGCGATGTAGTCGCCAAACAACGACACCGCTTGGCCCCCCACGAGCGGGAACAGGTTCCTTCGCGCCTGACGTGCAACGTCGTCTGGCGGAACCCCTACCGGATCAACGGTTTCCACGAGGGGTGAGCGTAGCGCGCTCGTGTTTCGGCGAGGAGTGATTGATCACCGCCAGCGGGCGATGTAGCCAGCGGTTGGGAGTACGGTAGCCTGCGAACAAGGAGCGAGGAACGATGGCACAGATTCAGGACATTCCACGGTTGTTCGCAGAATTCGTCGCTCTTGCGCGCGAATATCTGATTCAGGAGACCATCGAGCCGGCAAAGAAGCTTGGATGGTTTGCAGGACATTCCCTCGGCGCCACGATCCTGTGGTCGATGGCACTCGTGCTGCTCGCAGTGGCCGGTTTGAGGGCCTTCTTCAGCATCCTCCCCGATGGTGCGTACTGGGAGGCCTTTGCGTACGTCGTGGTTGCTGTCGTCGTTCTTGGCTTTCTTGCGCTTGTCGTCAAGCTTGTGCCAAGTCGCGGCGTCCACGACGGCGTTCCATCCAAATCCCACGGAGATGAGAGCGTATGACGACGGACATTCAGAAGTCTGATCTTGAGGCGAAGCTTCGTGAGATCGAAGGAGTCGTCCTTGAGGTCGAAGAGGAATCTCGCACTAGACGGCGTCTGATCATTGCTGGCGGCGCTGCGGTTGTCATTGGTCTGGTTGCGTTCTCCATCTGGCGGTATCAACACGACAAGATCCGCGTCGAGGTCTATCGCCTGTGATGTACTGGCTGCGCTTCGTCGGCAGAAGGTGGTGGTGGTCGAAATGGCACCCGCTCGTTCGTGTTGGATGGTTCGTTACTCGTAATAATGACAGCGGCTCCCAGACTGTTACCTATGCGGGACTGGGTCTGATCGTGGCCGGTCTCGTGTTTCGCTCAAGGAAAGCCCTCCACATCTATTCGACCACGATCCCCGCAGGCCAGGAGATTCGCTTCAAGGTCGTCAAGGGCAACAAGACAATTGCCGCTGGCTGAGGTCTGATCATGGCAAAAGCTCGGGATCGCTGGATCAAGATCGTTATCTGGGTCGTTGTTGCGATGATGGTCCTCACCCTCATGGCGACGCTGCTGCCAACACTGGCGTGAGCCCAACTGGAAGCGCTTTTTCGGCAGGGGAGTCTTGTCTGCTGTACGACGTGCGAGGGAATCAGTATCTCCTGAAACTGTCCGAATCTGGTTCCTTCCAGTTCGATAAGGGCAGCCTGTCCCACGCTGAGATAATCGGTGCAGACGAAGGCTCGACCCTTCGATCAACGAAGGACTCACCACTCGTCGCTGTCCGTCCGCGGCTCGCCGACTATGTACTGAAGATGAAGCGCGGCGCTGCGGTCATGTACCCAAAAGATGCAGGCGCGCTCGTGATGTGGGCAGATATCTCGCCTGGCGACAGGATCATCGAGGCAGGCACAGGGTCTGGCGCACTCACGCTTGCGTTGTCGAGAGCTGCCGGAGAGTCAGGCAGGGTCGTCTCCGTTGAACGACGGGACGATCACAGCAGGCACGCACAGAAGCTGGTCGCCGGATTCAGAGGGTATTTACCCGACAACATCGAGTTTCGCGTCGGAGAGGTCGAGGACCATGTTTCAGACGTCCAACCAGATCGGGTGGTGCTGGACGTCCCCGAACCGTGGACAGTCGTCGACGTTGCGGCGGACCACCTGTCGGGTGGAGGAACGTTCAGTTGCTATGTCCCGTCCGTTCCCCAAGTCCAACAGGTACGCCAGGCGCTCGATCACACCCGGACGTTCATGGAAGTTGACACGTTCGAGATCCTGATGCGATCGTGGAACATTGACGGCCGTTCCGTACGACCTGATCACCGCATGGTTGGTCACACTGGCTTTCTCACCGTTGCCAGAAAGCGGCTACGCGAAGCTCCACATGAAGTCGACCGTTCGGATGAATCGGCGGCCGAGAACGGGCTCTAGGGCTCGATGTAGATGCACTCGCCGGGGCATTCTTCTGCCGACTCGACGACCAATTCCATCTGCGAGTCGGGGAAGCTGGCCATGCCCTGGGCCCCTTCGGGGTTGCCTTCGGCGGCGGCGAAGATCTTCTCGCCCTCACGAACGTAGGCAAGCCCATCGTCGAGCATCACAAATACGTCCGGCGCAATTTCTTCGCATAGTCCGTCGCCTGTGCACAGATCCTGATCGATCCAGACCTTCATGATTCAATCCTCATTCGTCAACGCTTTGGAGCGTAGCGGCCGTATGGGTCACTGCGACCTCCAGTCGCTTGGACTTTCGAATGTGCGCCCTACAATCACTTTCACGACACAGACGTTCCGCGGTGGAGGAGGTCACAAGTGTCAGAAGAGGCTCGCCCAAGCGATGCGGCAACGGTTCGCATGCTCGAGGAAGAGATCGCCGTATTGCGGCGGAGACTTCAGGATGCACCGCGAAGAGTCCGTCTCCTCGAAGAACGGCTGCTCGACGTGCGTAACCAACTGGCTCAGGCTTCGAGCCAGAACGACAAGCTTTCTGCTGCGCTGTCAGAGACCAGGGAACAGCTCGCCCTGCTGCGCGACGAGGTAGAGAAGCTCACGTCACCTCCCAACCCGTTCGGAAT
>JBPCTY010000163.1:0-19797 GCA_051011415.1 Acidimicrobiia bacterium | reverse complement strand
TCTCATCGGTGATGTTGAAAACGATCACCTTGCTACCTACGTCTGCGTTGTCCTTGCGGAGGTTGCGACGTGCGTCATCGAACGAGAGCCCAACTTCGAAGTCACCGTTGTAGACAGCGGCAACCGTGTCAGTGTGCGAACCGAGATACGAGTACGTGATGTCGTTCTCGATGTCGATTCCTGCATTCAGCAGCTGGAGGGTCGGGAAGACCGCACCAGAAGTTGACGTAGCACTCGTGAATGCGACGGTCTTGCCTGCAACAGCTTCAATGCTCGCTGTGCACGCAAGGCCCTGGTCGACGGCAGTTCCGTCTTCAAGAACCTCAGGCTCGAGGCCTTCGTCGCCGAATGCCCAACCAACCTGGAGCGCAACAACCTCATTTGGCGGCAGGATCACAGGGCCGTTGGCACTGTTCTCGAATGCGCCTGGGGCTGGCTCGTCCTCGCAGATGGAGGCATCGTTCGTGAACCACTGACCGTGGTACGTACCCGAACCGAATCGGACTGACTGGATCAGTACCTCAATCTGCTCTGGATACAACGCCTCAGCCTGCACGTAGCCGAACGGGCCGAATGCGCCGAGATCAGCTTGTCCTGCTCCCATTGCGACGACAAGACCGTTGTAGTCCTGGGTCACCACACCCTCAACGGCGATGCCGAGTTCGAGTGCGAGGAAGTCCATGTATGGCTGGATCGTGTCACCGAGGGTTTCTGCCTGCTCGGATGGGATGAAGCCATAGATGATCTTCTCTGGCCATTCGGCTGTTGGATCGGCTTCGGTTGTTGTTGTGGTCTCTTCCGTTTCACCAGCAGTTGTGGTGGTTGTTTCTTCTGTCTCTCCGCCGGCTTCGGCGGCGGTTGTGGTGGTTGTCTCGTCGGATCCGGTCGACGCACAAGCGGCGACGACTAGAGCCAATGTGAGGAGCAACGCAATCAGACTTCGTTTACGCATGTCTTCTCCCTGTAGGTGGGGACCCAGCGTGGTCCCCCACAGACGCGACTCTACCTGTATTCGAGTACGCGAGTTCTTTCAGCAGTAGCGCTTGTCGACGAGCGCTACGAATGTGTCCCACGAGTCGACGTCAACTGCTCCGGGGATCGGCTCGTTCCACGGTCTCACAAACCGACATGTCGTTCGATCGGGGCGCTCACGGAGAAGTGCTTCCACGTTGTGAGGGCCATCATCAAGGTAGATGTCACAGTCGACGCGCCACTTACGACGCGTGATATGCACCTCGCGAGTCGGGATTTCGTGTTCGCCAATCCAAGTGAACGTCTCGGATCGAGCCCACTTCGGCTTCGTCGTGATGATCACGATCTCGTGGTTCTGCGAAAGACGGTTCAAGGCTTCCTTGGCTCCGTCGTATACGGGCAGATGGCGGAAGAGCCCTGGGCCGGATCCGTTGTGTGCCCACGCCCAGAATGCATCCATGTCGTTGAAGTGAGCGAGCTCAAGCATCGCATCCCACGACGTAACCATGTCGGGTGTTAGCGAAGTGCCGAACTCCTCGTTGTAGCGAGTCATCCAGCCGGTGTTGAAGTCGGCGACGACGCCGTCGAGGTCGATCCCAAGCCGGAAGCCCATCACTCGGTCGAGTTCTCCGTCACGATTTCGCCCCCGAGCATCTCAAGGACCGTGCTCGTGGGATCTGGTCCTTCGTCTTTGGCTTCCTCAAGGTCGCCCTTGTCTGGAACCCTCTCCGGTTCTTCCTCGACAGGCACAGGAGCATCGGCCGATTGGTAGCGAACTCGGACTGGACCACCCAGCTGCGCGGATGCCCCGGCAGAGATGGCATCTGCCAACTCTTGATCCGCCTTGAGCTGCTCCAGGTGGAAATGCATGTGGGCAGCAACTTCAAACACAACTGTGCCGTCTTGTACGCCGACCGGAGTCGCTTCCTTGAGGAGCGCATGACGGCGCGGACCGACGTCAGTGCGGATGGAGGCGGCAACCGACGGCCAGATCCGGTTGAAGTCCGCAAGATCGAATTCGGTAGATCGCACAGCTGCTGAGGGTGCTGGCTCCAGTTCATCTGGACCCGCTTCGCTTGGGGCAGGTTCACTCGGTTCGCTCGGCGGTTCGATCTCTTCGGGCGGCGATGTCTCTCCGGCTGTCGGCGGCTCGTCGGCGGGTCCCCTTGGAACGTCGGCTTGAGGTGTCACCTGGGTGGATGGTGTCGCTGCTGGTGTGCTGGATGCGGAAACTTGGGCTTCGAAGGGCCGATCAGCAGGGAGATCCTGTGGTGGCACCGCCGGGGCAGAATGGACAGGAGCGGGGCTGCTCTTGATGTCACGCTCAAGGCGCGCCACGCGTGCCGTGATCGCCTCGAGATCAGGCGAGACCTCAGGCTTCGTGAGCTTGAGGATGCTGAGTTCCACCACGAGGCGCTCCTCACGACCGTCTCGGATGTGGAGAAGTGCTTGGGACAGCTCATCGATTGCACGCAGCACCTCCGGTGAGGACACCGTCGTAGCCATCTCGCGCCACTCGTCGATGGTCTCTCTCGGAGCGTCGACTACGTCCTCGATGTTTGGTGCGTACTGCGCAAGAAATATGCCGCGGAGATAACCGATCGCATCCGACACGAACCGTCGGAGATCAGCGCCTTGCCGTGTGATGTCGGAGATCAGCGTCAGGCCAGCAGCAGGGTCGTTGGCGACGATGGCTCCCACCAATCGCTTGTAGCTCTCACCGTCTGCCAGCCCCAGGGCACGCTCAACCCCTTGTGTCGAGACTTCACCCGCACCGAGCGCCGCGACCTGTTCGAGCAAGCTCATCGCATCGCGAACGGAACCACCGGCGTGTGCGGTGACCGCTGCGAGGGCGCCATGGTCGTAAGTGAACCCTTCGCGATCCGAGATCTGGCCCAGGTACTCGATGAGGGTTTCGGTCGCGACAGGGTGGAAGTCGAACCTCTGGGTTCGTGACCGAATGGTGTCGAGCAGCTTGTAGGGCTCGGTGGTCGCGAGCACGAAGACGACGTGCTCCGGTGGTTCCTCAAGGGTCTTCAGAAGTGCGTTGCCTGCGGCTCGTGAGAGCATGTGCGCCTCATCAAGGATGTAGACCCTGCGCGCACCCGCCGCTGCTGCAACTGTGCTCACGTTCACTCTGATCTCGCGAACGTCCTCGACCTTGTTGTGCGATGCAGCATCGAGTTCGATGACGTCGAGTGAGCTGCCTTCGGTGATCCCTTCGCACGACGGGCAGTCGTTGCACGGTTCCCCGTCGGGCTTGCGGTTTGGGCAGTTCAACGACTTGGCGAGCAGGCGTGCCGTGGTCGTCTTCCCGGTTCCCCGTGGACCCGTGAAGAGGTATGCATGGGCGATCTTGTCGTCCACAACCTCTCGGGCGAGCGTTGTAGTGACGTGGTCCTGACCGACAACTTCATCGAATCGTTGGGGCCGATACTTGCGGTAGAGAGCCTGATACTGCATGCCCGCTCACGGTAGTGGAGGTGTGTGACGCAGGACACTGTGACGGCGCTGTTGGATGCTCCCGTCCTCGCAAAGTCGTGAGCCGCGTATATTGGAGCACCCAACGACAGGAAGAGGCGTAGTCCGGATGGCGACTCCTGGTGTTCCGCCTGACGGAACAGACGGATGGCAGAGCAGCATCCAACACGTCGCCTGGACACGGGGCCATAGCTGTGCGGAGGTTGCAGAAGCCCTGTCGGGAGGCGAAGCGCAACGCATCGAAGGCGACCTCACCCAGGGCTGCGTCGACGGCAGGGTCGACACGCTGGTCTCACGCAAGCTGACGTCTTTCGACTTCGTGCCAGTCGTCGTGCCCAACGAGGTGGAGATCGACAATGTGGGAAGCATCACGGTTGCAGTCGGCGGCGGTCCACACTCGCCACTGGCCGTTGCAGTCGCTGCTCGATTGGGCTCGGCGCTCTCCGTCCCCACAACAGCGGTCTCGGTTCGCGCTCCGGAGTCCGACGGCAAAGATCAGCAGCTCTCTGATCTGACCGGGCCTTACGACAACGTGACCTCAGCGGTGGTCGAGGGCACCAGTGCAGTCGCACTCATCGATCGTCTCGATGAAGCCTCTTTGCTCATTGTCGGTGCCCCAGGCGGTTCTTGGTTCCAGCGGCAGATCTACGGCCCAGGCCGGCGATTGCGCATCGGCGCTCCGGCGGGCGTGCTGACCGTACGATCGTCGACTGGCAGGTGTTTCCACATCATGCAGGACCCAGTCGGAGCTGCGATCGGCGCTGACATGCCCGTTTCCGATGCGCTGACACTCGCCGTTGCGCCAGTAGTTGCTGTCGCCGACCAGGGCGAACTGGTCGGGACGGTGCGGCGGGACGATCTTGAAGGTGTCGACGGAGACACGACGATTCGCGAGGTGATGGACCTTCCTGTCGCCGTTCAGGACACTGACCCCGTCGAATCTGTCGACGAGTTGACCAGCTTCTACGACGGCTCTCCGGTTCCGGTCGTGGACTCCGAGCATCGGTTCGTCGGCGTCATCCCCGCTCGATGAGTGCGCTGAGTGCATCGTCATACCGGGGTGAGACCGTCTCCCAGTCGTACTGTGCTGTTCGCTGACGCATCGACGCATCCGGCTTCACAACTGCAGCCGTGATGCACTGCACAGCTTGGTCGGCATCGTCGTAGAGGAAATGTGACGGGTCGCCGCCTAGTTCTGTGATGCGCTCGGGATACACCAAGCGATGGGGGAGCACGGGATGTGCTCCCGCAGCGATCGCTTCGACGACGCCGATTCCAAAGAACTCTTGATGCGCGGTGGACAGCGCGACGTCGGCGGACAGAAGCAGATCGAGATAGTCGTTGCGGTCCGCCCACCCCTTGTGGACGAGCCGATCGCCGAGAAGGTCTACAACGTCGCCGAACTCCTCCGGGACGGAAACGAACACCTCGCCGCACATGGCCATCGAGAAGTCCAATCCGGTTGCGATGAGTCCGGTCACGATTTCCCGGAGCTCCGACGGCCCCTTGTCATGTTCCCAACGGTGATTCCACACGATGAGTGGCGGATCTCCCGGCGCTCGTCGGCTGGCAATGAGAGGCTGGGTGGGTACGCCAACCGGCAAGACGATCGCGGCATCGATGACGTCGCCGACGCGATGGACGTGTTTGTCCTCGGGAAAGGCATTGAGAAACCGACGTGCTTCGTCTCCGAACACGGTGCGGTGGTAGTCGGAGTTGAAGATCACCAGATCCGAAATCGCAGCTGACGACCAGTTCTTCATGGGGTAGGTGAGGTCAACCCGATCCGATGACGACAGGGGATAGGTGAACTGGCTCTCGTGGAAATAGACGGCGATCGGCACGCCGGGTGCGGTGCCGCGGACCGCACCAGCGAACGACGCCACGTTCATCATCGACGAGGCGAGGATTGCATCTGGAACCCCGTTGGCCTCGATGTCAGCCGCAAGCTGCTCTGCGAGGGTGAGGAACCCGCCCTGCATCCTCCATTTCCAGAAACGTGCACCGTGGGTGATGAGCGTGACTTCGTGGCCGGACGTCGCGGCGTAGCCATCAGCCCATACCTTGTGAGAGCCGCCGTAGTACGGCTCGATCAGTGCAATACGCATACTGCGACGATAGGTCCTCGCACTCGACTCGTCGGAGAACGCTCTGACAGCCCTAGAGCTCCTTGCGGCCAGAGAGTGCCCGGCCGAGCGTGATCTCATCGGCGTAGTCGATGTCGCCTCCGACGGGGAGACCGGATGCGAGGCGGGTGACTGTCACCCCAAGGGGTTTGAGAAGCCGTGCCAGGTAGAGGGCAGTTGTGTCCCCTTCAACGGTCGGGTTGGTCGCGGCGATGATCTCAGTGATGCGTTCAGCCTCGACTCGGGCAACGAGCTCCTTCATGCGAAGGGTCTCAGGGCCGATTCCCGCTATTGGTGAGATGGCTCCGCCGAGGACGTGGTATCGGCCCTTGAACTCTTGGGTCCGTTCGATGACAGGGATGTCTTGGGCGCGTTCCACCACGCAAACGATCGACGGGTCGCGTCGGACATCGAGGCAGATGGAGCATTCGTCCTCAGCAGTCACATTGAAGCATCGATTGCAGAGACGGACCTCTGCCTTCATCTCGATGATCGCGTCCGCAAGCCGTCGCGCATCGGCATCGTCGGCGTTGAGGAGGTGGAAGGCCAGCCGCTGAGCGCTCTTCTGACCGACGCCAGGAAGCCTGGCGAACTCGTCGATGAGGCGTTGAACCGGGGGCTCGAACATCAGCCGAGCATGCCCCCGAGATCCATTCCACCGGTCATGCCGCCCATTGAGTCCTCAGCGTCGGCGCTCATCGCACCGAGTGCTTGGTTCACGGCAGCTACGACCAGATCGCCTGCGAGCTCTGCATCGTCTGGATCGAGCACGCTCGGATCAAAGGTGACCGAAATGAGCTCACCTGTGCCGCGGACGACCGCTTTCACGACGCCGCCCCCTGCAGTGCCCTCGTACGTCTTCTGAGAGAGCTCTTCTTGAGCGGCGACCATCTGTTGTTGCATCTGCTGCGCTTGCTGCATGAGCTGGCGCATATCTTTTGGCATTCGAGACATGCGCTGAGGGTACCCAATACCCGGCTCCATACCTGTGAATTGGAGACGGAGCGGGTCGCCATGCGGTGCAAGAGGACTGGCATCGACAGCAGGAGTGCCGTGACAACTCCAGAGAGAACGCATCAATGATTCCGACAAGCCCTGATGAGTGGGGACCCCCCGGAGGAGTCCCCGCTCATCAGAATGGCCAGTCGGCGTCCTGGTAGTTCTCCAGGACCTTCATCAGACGGAAGGTCGCATCTGAGAAGCCGCCGAGCTCGTAGCGGCCGTGCGAACCAACCTTGACTGGAGTGGCTCGATAGCCACCCGTGTTGAAGACGTAGACCTTGGCATCGCCGAGCGATGGCACCTGGTCTGCCGTCTGCATGTCTGAGAAGACGATCACGCGATCGTGACCGTTGTAGTTGCGACGGATAGCCTCGCCCAGCAGCGTGCCGTGACCCACCTTGCCGATGCGGTCGCCAACACGCTGAACCGTGCGCAGCACGGACTCGTTCTTGCGGAAACGGATCTTCTCCGAAGCCGATGCGAACGAGATGAGATCGACCGAGTCGGCTGTCTTGGCTGCCGAAGCGGCAAAGACAGCAGCGATCTCAAAGTGCTGAATCGACGAACGCCGCGACACAGGCATCATCATTGAGCCCGACGTGTCCGTCAGGATCAGCGTGCGGCCAGCGAAGCGTGGAACGTTCCGAACCGACAGGTCCAGTGCCGTCTCCAGCGTTGGAGCCCATCGAATCGATGGAACGTTCTTGTACGCCGAGTAGAAGCGGAATGGGAACTGGCGCGAGCGCGCCACCCCGTCCGCATCTGTCAGACGATCCTCGACGTAGCGAGCCATCTCTACAGAAATGTCCGCCTCGTCGAAGTTGCGCAGGTTGCGCAGCAGAGCCATATAGCCCATCGATGGGATCACAGCCTCCCACGCCTCTGCGTCCATGCCGTTTGGCACCCAACCCGCCATCCACTCCCACGTTGCACCGGACTCGTCCAGAACAGCCGTGTCGCCTCGCAGCGCCTCACGGCGATGCGCTGGCGTCAGTGACTCGAGCTCGTGGCGCCGGGTCACCTTGGTGAGTGCCTCCGAGACCGTCATCTCACCTGGGTGGTGACGACGGTCGAGCAGGTAGCGGAACAGGTCCGACTGCGCCTGGTCGCGTGGCTTTGGGTGGACGAGCTCGATGACGTCACCCATGCGCCATGCGCGCGACAGGCCGTCATACTTCATCGCCGTGTACTCGGTGTACAGGCGTGAGACGGCATCTGCAACGCCGCGCTTGAGTGGCTGTGGAATGCGACGACCGTGCACACCCGTCCAGTAGGCCAGCATCTCTGCTGGCTCGTCTGCACGAGCGATCGCCGAGTTGACGACAGCGCGGCCGCGCTCGCCACCGGCGGCGACATACTCAGCCGCCATGACGATCGATGCCGATCGCATGTTGGCCTCGTTGCGTAGCCATGGAACGAAGCGACGGACCCAGTCTGGATCCTTGCGCGTCGCCTTGCGAATGAGCTTGACGAAGCGGTCATCGCGCTTGTTGCCCATCTCGTAGAAGGTGTCCTCTGCAACCATGTTGGTGATTGCCAGAAGGAACAGCTCGGACTTGTAGTCGCGCTTGAGAGCCCGAGCGCCCTCATAGGTGCGGTGCGTTGCAACACCCTTGGTGTTGACCACCGACTTCACCGCTGGACGTCGGTAGATGCGTGCGAACTTTGACATGACGATCACCTCCTTTTGTACATGTGGGTGTCATGGCCGTTCACATCTTGGGAATCTGGGGGGTTGAGGGTCACCCGACCATGTCGGGTAGATGGTCGGGGACCCTCAAAGAATCGCTGTCGAGAACCGAGCGAAGAAGGTGACTGGATAGGCCCCACCTCTCACCGCCGCGCCAACCGAATCACTTACAGTCGGCATCTGCCTATCTGCGGGCGCCAGCCCGCTGCGTCGCTTGTGTGGCGAAGGATCCCTCTCCATCGCATCGACAGCGAAAGGGTGCCCCTTCGGGACAGGCGGGACGATGCCCCATGTCGCTGGGGTGTCCCGCCTCATCCGAGAGGCGGTGCGTCGAGTGGGATTCGAACCCACATTGCCCGTCAGGGCGCTGGTTTCTGAGACCAGTGCGTCAACCGGTTGCGCCACCGACGCGTGGTGTGATCGGAGAGATTCGAACTCCCACTTCCAACTTGGCAAGCTGGCGTGCTGAACCGTTGAACACGACGATCACACGGTCGACCCGAGAACCAATATTCGAGATGAGCTGCTTTGCCCGGCGATGCAAGCACCAGCTCCGGGTCCCATGAAGTAGGCCCACCCTTCGCATCGGATCGATGGCTGCCAGACGAAGAATCGAACTTCGACCTCCCGGTTCAGGGCCGGGTGTGCTGCCTGTTGCACCTTCTGGCAAAGTCCTTCGTCGGTCCGCACCGAGGCGGCTATCAGCGACGCGAACCTCCTCGAGGAAGGTGATGGAGTCGAACCATCAGGTGTGCACCTGGCCCGGGTTTCGAGGCCGGTTGGGCACCGCTGCCCGCCACCTTCCGTGAAGCACTGTGTACCAAGCCGAAACGGGCCTGTGATGCTCTACCACTGAGCTACGCCGGCACAAGTGCCGGCGGAGGGAATCGAACCCTCGTCTTCCGATTGAAAGTCGAAGTAACCCACTCCTTCGCATCAGCGCTTCGAGCCCAGCAGTGGAGTCGAACCACCGTGATCTGCGTGTGACGCAGGCGCTCTTCCGTTGAGCTAGCCGGGCATGTGGCCGAGAACCGCTCCGAACGAGTTGTATGTCGATTAGAAGTCGAAGTAGCTCGCTCGATCGCATCGGCCGTCGAGGCCCGCCCTTGCCTTCCGGGAGATCTGCAGATCCCCTGAAGGTTCAAGGATGGAGCCTCTGCGCACCGGTTCTGCAGAACCAGCGCGTCGTGAGATCACTAGGAATCGAACCTAGTTCTCCGGGGTAAGAACCCGGTACATCGCCATCAATGTTTTGATCCCAGGAGACGTCGTGAACTCGCTCGGGTGTGGTCTGAGTTACACCATGGACGATCAGTCCAGCTGGCCTCGACCCAGCTCCTCGCTCCCCGTAGGGAGGCGTGCTTTCCGAAGTATCCATACCCATCGCATCGACGTCGTACCCAGTGATGGAGTTGAACCATCACCTCCTGTGTGTCGGACAGGCGCTCTTCCGTTGAGCCAACCGGGTGTGTGTCAGACCGAGAACCGAAGCGGTGCGAGCATTGCGGAGTCGAACCGCCGTCCCCATAGGGGCATGTCTACCAGAAGTATCTCGAACCTTCGCATCGGTCTGTCGTGGTGTCCCTCGGAATCGAACCAAGGTCTCCCGGGCTTCAACCGGGCGCTTGTGCCATGTCAGCTTGGACACCATTTGGCGTGGAGCCAGGGGGACTCGAACCCCCAGTCTGCGGTGTGCAAAACCGCCGCTGTGCCGATTCAGCTTTGGCCCCTTCCTGGCAGATGCATCACCCCGAAAGGGCTGATGCACCTGCACCGCTCCGGCGGGAGGACTCGAACCCCCACGTCTCTCCTTAACAGGGAGGCGCCCTGCCAGTTGGACTACACCGGATCGTCGGGCACCTCGTGCCCTCGTCTTGTACCGCCCGGGGGACTCGAACCCCCATCGTCGGGTTCGAAGCCCGTCGTGCTTTCCGTTACACCAGAGCGGTATGACGACGTGTGCCGAGTCGAGGAATCGAACCTCGGTTGTGCTGAGACACCGGTTTTACGGACCGGCTGGCCCCCTGGGCCTTACTCGGCAGGATGTGCTTTGCATCGTGCAAGATGCCTGGCGACTCGACGGGGAATCGAACCCCGTTCTGAAGGTTGAGGGCCTCCTGTCGTACCTATTGACCATCGAGCCTTGCGCGGCGCAGACCGGTTTCGAACCGGCAACCTTCTGGCTGACAACCAGTTGCTCTACCTGTTGGAGCTACAACGCCGTGTGCGTCGCATCACGACGCTTCGTCAGGGAGGGAGGAATCGAACCTCCGCTACCGGCTCCCAAAGCCGGTGCGCTGCCACTACGCAACACCCTGTTGGAGCCGAACCCGGGAGTCGAACCCGGTCCTTCTGATTACGAAACAGATGCGTTTCCTCATTCGCTCGTTCGGCTTGGCAGGCAACCGAGGGATCGAACCTCGCTCGTCAGGTTTTGGAGGCCCGACTGAGCCCAGCCCGTTGCCCATGGTCTGGAGGGGTGGGATCGAACCACCTACTTGCAGGACATGAATCTGCCGCCTCGCCATTTGGCTTCCTCCAGTGGGGTGATCGACCGGAATCCAACCGGTACCTCCTGGGTCACGACCAGGCGCTCTTCCGTTGAGCTACGACCACAGTGCGAGCGGCTGGATTCGAACCAACAACCTCGTGCTCATCAGACACGTGCGCTGACCGTTGCGCCACACTCGCGTGGTGCTCTGTTTGGGGCTCGAACCCACAACCTCTGGCTTCGCAAGCCAGCGCTCGTTCCTGTTGAGCTTCCAGAGCATGGTGAAGCTTCACGGACCCCACGCCTGAGCGCGAGCTGTAATGGCCGTAACGGCCCGTGTCCGGGCGTGCGGTCCGATCCGCTTCATGTGCGGAGGCTGGCAACCTCCGCTTGATGCGTTCTCTCTGCAGTTGTCAAGGAGCTGTAGTAGGTACGCAGCTCCCTTGGAATCAGAAGAGCCGCCTGTAACGGGCGGCTGCAGATCGGACGAGACTGTTCGTTCAGGTCACGACAGGGACAACCACCCCTGGTCGGTATTGGGCATCACGGGGGTCAAACCGGTCCGAGGACTCGGGTCTGTAACCACGGCGAGCGTGGTTCTCCGTGAATGGTGTTGTTTGCTATGTCGCATGGTTGCTCGCCTCTTACGAGTCACTCTTGAGAACAAAAAAGGCCGCAACGTCCCCAAGGGGTGTTACGGCCGACGTGAACTGTCTCGCAGATCGAAGCGTGTGTCAACCCCTTTTCTGCAGAAAGTTGGAATGGCATGGCCGGAGCCGGTCCGTTCGGGGCTGAGTACGGACCGCGGATCACCCTTTCAGGTGGGTGAGAGACAAGGCCTTCTCACCGGGACCACCGTCTACGGCTTGATGTCGCCTTCGACCCACTCGACTCGGTGCTGGGCATCGATGAAACGGATCGTGCCCGACTGGGACCGCATGATCACACTGTGTGTCGAAGTGTGATCCCTCCCGAAGCGCACGCCCTTGAGGAGGGGTCCCCTCGTCACTCCTGTTGCAGCGAAGAAAGTGTTGTCCGAGTCGACAAGGTCTCGCGTCGTCAGCACCTGGTCGAGGTCGAGTCCGTTGTCGTGGGCGTATTGCTTTTCGGATTCGTCCCTCGGCCACAGCTTGCACTGGATCTCACCTCGGAGTGCGGCCATCGCACAGGCGGTTGTTACCGCCTCTGGTGAGCCACCGATTCCGAGCATGATGTCGATGCCGTTTCCGTGGATGGCGGTAGCGATTGCAGCCTGGATGTCTCCGTCGCCGATGAGCGAGATGCGGGCGCCTGCTTCGCGTACCTGGCGGATGTAGTTCTCGTTGCGAGGACGGTCAAGAATGATCACGGTGATCTCGCTGATCTCCTTGCCTACCGCTTTCCCTACTTGCTTGAGGTTGTGGCGAACCGGTGCGTCGATGTCAACCGTTCCCGCAGCATCTGGGCCCACGGCAATTTTGTCCATGTACACGAGGTTTCCTGGTGCGTACATCGACCCGCGCTCTGCCAACGCAATGACAGCAAGTGCCCCCGGCTGGCCCTGCGCAGTAAGACGCGTGCCGTCGACTGGGTCGACCGCGACGTCGACTTCCGGTGGTTCGCCGTTTCCGATGGCTTCACCGTTGTACAGCATTGGCGCTTCGTCCTTCTCGCCTTCACCGATGACGACGATGCCGTTCATGTCGGTGCGGGCGAGGACCTGCCGCATGGCGTCAACGGCTGCTTGGTCGACGAGGTCTTTGTCGCCGCGGCCCTGCTCACGAGCAGCGGAGATCGCAGCGGCTTCGGTTACTCGGACGAGCTCGAGGGCTAGGTTTCGTGAGGGGAGGTAGCTGGCAACCTGCACGTCAGACAACCTTCACAATCAGTGCGTCGCCTTGTCCGCCGCCACCGCACAATGCAGCGCCGCCGTAGGTACCGCCCGTCTCTCGCAGTGCGTTGATCAAGGTGACAACAATTCGAGCACCGGTCGCACCAAGCGGGTGACCAAGCGCCACGGCGCCGCCATGCACATTCACCTTGGAAGGATCGATGTCGAGCATGCGAGCGGACCAGAGCGCCACGGATGCGAATGCCTCGTTGAACTCCACTAGGTCGAGGTCTGACGCATCGAGCGACGCACTCTTGAGTGCCACTCGCAGTGCCTCGGCTGGCCGCTCGTGCAGCGTTGCATCGGGTCCAGCGACCTGGCCGTACGAAACGATCTCAGCGAGGATTGGGAGGCCTGCTGCTTCGGCAGCCTGACGATCGGCGACCACAACTGCAGCTGCGCCATCCGAAATCTGTGATGCGTTGCCTGCGGTGATCGTGCCACCGGGGTTGAAGGCTGGGCGCAGACCGCCGAGCGATTCTTGCGTCGTGCCGCGGCGGATTCCCCCGTCTTCGGTGATAACCAGAGGGTCTCCCT
Organism: Acidimicrobiia bacterium; assembly: GCA_051011415.1. GTDB lineage: Bacteria > Actinomycetota > Acidimicrobiia > Spongiisociales > UBA5794 > SZUA-442. Next base: position 6,628 of record JBPCTY010000163.1, on the reverse strand, counting down.
TTCGCTGGGGTACCTCAACTGGTGCGATCTCGTTGGTGACTGCGCCGTTATCGGTCGCTCGTTCGGCTCTGGCATGTGATTCGGCTGCCCATGCGTCCTGTTCGGTGCGGCCGATGCCGAGATCGTCGTTCTTGCGATCGGACGAGTCACCCATCATGCATGAGTCGAATGCGCAAAAGAGACCGTCGTGGGTCATCGTGTCAACGACGGTTTGGTCGCCGAATCGGTAGCCAGATCGTGCTCCTGGCAGGACGTACGGTGCGTTGGTCATGGACTCCATGCCGCCAGCCACGACGAAGGTCGATTGGCCGAGCCGGATGTGGTTCGCAGCCTCCTGGATGGCAGTCATCCCCGAGAGGCACACCTTGTTGATCGTCATTGCAGGCACTGACATCGGGATCCCCGCCTTCACGGCGGCTTGCCGTGCGGTGATCTGGCCTTGGCCTGCCTGGAGGACGTGACCAAAGATCACTTCATCGACCTGTTCTGGGGCAAGCGACGAACGCTCAAGGGCGGTCCTGATGGCGACTCCGCCAAGGTCCATGGCGGTGAGGGACGCAAACGCGTCGTTGAATCGGCCAATCGGTGTTCGTGCGATGGACGTGATGACAGGGTTCATGGGCTACCTGGGTCGCGTCTCAACAGGATACTTCAGTGGAACCGGCCCGCAGTCATGCGGTTCCTCCGACGGGTGAACGGTCAGGCTGGGGCGGCGGAAGTGTCGTCTGGACCCTGCCCCGGGCGGTTCTTGTATTCCGCTGGCGGAATCGGAGCCATGCGTTCGAGAGGACGGCTTGCTTCAATCCACTGACTGCGATGGATCGGACGGCGCTGCGTAGCGAGCGCTGCCTTTTCCTCCGATGCGATCGCACCAACAAGTGCGGCGATCGCCGCCGCGACTTCGTCGCTTGCACCACCGGAGATCTCGATGTTGTCAGGCACGGTCAACCTCAACCAGCTCGATCAGCGTTCCCGCAAGCTCCTTCGGATGCACGAACGCAATCTTGTGACCTCCGCCGCCGACCCTTGGTTTCTCATCAATGAGGCGAGCCCCCTCATTGGTCAGGTGCGCGAGGGCCGTATCAATGTCAGTCACGGCGAATGCGATGTGGTGCATTCCTTCGCCGTTCCTTCCAAGAAACTTGCCAACAGGCGTGTCCGGGTTGAGAGGTTGGAGGAGTTGGATGTGTGATCCGCCGATGGCGATCATCGCTTCCTCAACGCCCTGTGATTCCACGACCTCCCTGTACAGGGGCTCGACGTTGTACAGACGGTGAAACTCGGCGAGGGACGCATCGAGGTCATCGACTGCGATGGCGACGTGGTGAATGTTGTACGGGAGCACGCCTGAAGCGTACCTACCGGGTGGCGACGTGCGGAAGCGGAGTCACATCCGTTGGTGACTGCATTCTGGAAATCGGGACCGTGAAACAGAACTTTGCACCAACGGGGAATCTGTCCTCGTACCAAAGGTCGCCACCCATGGCAGTCGCAAGCTTCCGCGCAATTGGAAGACCGAGACCAACCCCCTGCTGGAGCCGCCCGTCGCCGGTTGAGAGCTGTTCGAAGTGCTCGAAGATCCGTGTCTGATCTTCAGGGGCGACGCCATGGCCGTTGTCCGAAACCGACACCGTGTAGAGACCGGGGGTCGACAGCTCCCCCTCGATGAGGACCTGGTCGCCGCCGTACTTTTCGGCATTCTCCATGAGATTTCGCATGATCTGGCGCAAGCGAGTCCGGTCTGCTCGCACGATCACACCTCGGGCGATAGCAACCGAGTAGTCGCCCTCGGTGAACAAAACGTTCGCAACTGCGTGCGCTTCGAGAGCCAGATCGATGTCGGTCGGGTCTAGGCGGAGCTGGCCAGCCTCGAGCCTTGGGATAACCAGGATGTCTTCAACAAGGTTTGCGAGGTGGTCCGTCTCGCGTCCCATGATCGAAAGAAACTCGTCCACCTCGGGACTCGGCAGGGTGGTCCATGACTCGGCGAGCGTGTCGGTGAAGCCAGCGATACCTGTAAGCGGTGTGCGGAGCTCGTGGGAGACCATCGACACGAATTCATTCTTCAGTTGTACGGCCCTGCGCTCAACAGCTAGGGCTTCGGCCTGACGATCCTGTGCCGCGAGGATGACCCGCACCGCAAGGAACAGTATCCACGACGTCGCACCGATGAAGATGCCGGCAATGACGGTGTCGACCACCAGGTGGTCCTCTTCTGCGCCCATGACGGAGACCCAGCTCAGTCCTGCTCGATCGCCGAGGAGCACGCCGAACGAGATTGCGATCGAGTAGCCGACAACGATGAGTGCGTGGGTGGGCTTGAGCAGGAGGCCAGCGGACACGATGATGCTGATGATCGCAAGCCCATGGAGTCCCGGATTCGGGCCGTGGAGCATCAATGCGATGCCGATGGCCGTTGTGTCGATGATGATGCCCGGCATGGCGGTCGATTCCCGCACCGTTCTGCGATAGATCGCATCGATCAGAACAGCGAACCCTGGGATCAGAAGCAGGTAGGCATCGGTATGACCGGTGATCGTCGCCCAGATCGCCATGCCAACAACGAATACCGCCGATCCAACGGCGCGCACCACGTTGTATGGGCCCCTCAGATCGTCGTAGTCGATCGGCGCCCGGTTGGTGATCAGGTTCATCCCGGCTCCTTACGCCATATCTATCGGCGTTCAGGGGCCCGGTGTGAAGCCTTATCTACCTCTCTGAGCGTCGAGCTGCTCAACAGCTTCGTATGGGACGCGGAGGTCTCCGTTCCCAACACCGATCCGATACGTGCGCTTGGTGGCGCCGTGGTAGTCGGACCCCCCTGTCGCTGCGAGATTGAGCCGTGCGGCTACATCGGTGAGGTGGTGACGTAGCTCCACAGAATGCATCGAGTGGTGGGCTTCGATTCCACCGAGCCCCTCGCTGGCGAGCTCTTCGAACAATTCGTCGTAGCCGTCACGCGTCGTCGGAATTGTCATGGGGTGCGCGATGACCGGAACGGCATCGATCTCACGAGCCATGCGGATGGCCTCGACTGCCGTCAGTCTTGTGCGTGGGAGGTAGGCGGGCCCACCATCGTGGAGGAGGTGCTCGAACACATCATCTCGCTTGTCGAAATAGCCCTTTTCGATGAGTGCGTCTGCGATGTGTGGTCTTCCGACTGACGGACCGGCTGCATGGACAATCACGTCCTCGAGTGCGATCTCGTAACCGAGGCTGTTGAGTTTTGCGACGATCTCGACGTTTCTCTCATCCCGACCAGTGCGGAGGTCCCTGAGAGTCTCGGCGAGTTGGCCCTCACCCGGTTCGGTGAAGTAGACCAGCATGTGCATCTTCAAGCCCGTGTGGTCCACAGAGAGCTCGACGCCCGGGATGAATCGCATCCCGTGCCGCTCCGCCGTTGTTCGTGCCTCGGCGATGCCGTCGAGTGTGTCGTGGTCCGTGAGTGCAACTATGTCGACTCCGGCGTCAGCAGCGAGGTCCATCAAGGCTGCAGGTGTCTCCACGCCATCAGAGACGTTTGAGTGCGTGTGAAGGTCGACGGACAATTTCAGCCGGCGACGATGCGGAACACGATGATCGCTGCAACGAAGAGGAGTGCGTACAACGCATACTTCTTCCCGAGATCGAACCAGCGGCGTCGTTTGGCCTTCTTGGCCTCCGCCGCCTTCTTCTCTTCTCTGTTCGCTCGTTGCCTGTCGCGCTTGTCCGTTGCCATGGCATCAGATTACCGGGTAACGGAAACCGATTCGATGAAGACCGACTCAAGGGGAGTCGACGGGTTCGGATCGGCGCTTGCAGGACCGCGTCCGAGTGGGACGGCTGCAATCAGGTCGAGCGTCTCGAAGCCCTCAGTCACTTCGCCGAAGATCGAGTAGCTGGGCGGCAACCAATCTGCGTCACCAAACATGATGAAGAACTGGCTTCCTGCGGTGTCCGGCCCCGAGTTCGCCATTGCGACGATGCCACGTGTGTAGGGCGTGTTCTCCGGAAGCTCGTCCTGGAGTCGGTAGCCGGGTCCGCCAAGACCGGTCGCCGTCGGGTCTCCGGCCTGCATCATGAATCCGGGGATCACCCTGTGGCTCACGGTTCCGTCGAAATAGCCCTCTTCAGCGAGGAAGACGAAGGAGTTGATGGTCTCGGGTGCGACGGATGGGTCCATCTCGATCACGATCGGTCCGCACGAAGTCTCGAGCGTCACAATGACAACATCATCGACATCGGCGTCACCGGGAGCATCGAACTTCATGTCGACCGCATAGTCGGGCTGTTCAGCGCCGCATGCCGTTGGCTGGCGTAGATACCCCAGGTAGTTCGACGGCACCGTTTCAAGTGGAACGGTTGTCTGTGTGACGTCCGCAGTGGTGGTTGTCGTTTGGTCGGTCGTCGTGCCGCATGCGGCGGCAACAACGGCAAGCACAGCAATGACGAGCAGAATCTTGAGTCGCATGCCGAGAGGGTATTCGGGTCCGTGTGTATCGCCGGTGACACCGACGGAACGTGGACGCCTCCCCCGGCTCCTATCCTCGCCGCATGCCACTTGTGGTCCAGAAGTACGGGGGAACGTCGGTTGCGGATGCCGATCGCATTCGCAATGTCGCGCGCCGGATCGTCGAGACCTACAACGAAGGAAACCAGGTCGTTGCTGTGGTCAGCGCAATGGGCAGGGGCACCGACGAACTGGTTGCCCTGGCCCGCGAGGTTTCACCCAACTCCCACGCCCGCGAACTCGACATGCTGCTGACTGCTGGCGAGCGAATCACGATGAGTCTTGTCGCCATGGCGATCCAGGACCTCGGTGTGAGCGCTCAGAGCCTCACGGGTTCACAAGCAGGGATCCTCACAACCGGTCGTCACGGTCAGGCGGAGATCGTGGACATTCGCGCGGACCGTGTCCGTGACGGTCTCGAAGACGGCCAGGTAGTGATCGTCGCCGGCTTCCAGGGAGTTGACCCGGACACACGCAATGTCACAACACTCGGTCGTGGTGGGTCCGACGCCACCGCTGTTGCGCTGGCTGCGGCACTCGGTGCAGACCTGTGCGAAATCATCACCGACGTCGACGGCGTGTTCACGGCCGATCCGAGGATTGAGCCGAACGCAGTCAAGATCAACGAAGTGACGTTTGCCGAAATGCTTGAACTTGCCTCGGCGGGCGCGGGAGTATTGATGCCGCGCTCAGTTGAGTTCGGCAGACGGTTCAATATCCCCATTCATGTGCGATCGTCGTTTCACAGCGGTGAGGGCACCTGGGTCAAGGAGGAGACAATGGAACAAGCCGTCGTTCGTGGAATCTCCCACGACCTGTCAGAGGCAAAGGTCACCGTCTACGAGGTGCCTGATACCCCTGGTGTGGCTGCATCCGTGTTTGAGCCGCTTGCCTCTGCGGGCGTGACGGTGGACATGATCGTTCAGAACGTGTCCCACGACGGTTCGACGGACATCTCTTTCACCGTTCCTCTTTCCTCGATAGACCTCGCAAAGTCCGAGGCTGAAGCAGTTGCGAAAGAAGTTGGGGCTGGCGGTGTGTCGATTGATGACACCATCGGGAAGGTGTCGGTGGTGGGTCTCGGGATGAAGACCGAATCCGGAATCGCTTCTCGAATGTTCAGACTGCTTGCCGACGAAGGGGTCAACATCCAAATGATCTCGACTTCACCGATTCGCATTTCTTGTGTCATCGACGGCGACTCGGTCACCAAGGCAGTGCAGGTACTCCATGCGGGCCTCGGCGTAGGGGAGCAGGAGGCGTCATGAAGACCTTCAACAGACCAAACGTCGCGATCGTTGGCGCCACAGGTGCCGTAGGAACAACGATGCTGAGCATCCTCGCCGAACGCTCCTTCCCGATGGATTCGCTTCGACTGCTCGCATCACAACGATCCGCGGGCCGCACAGTGGAAACACCGCTTGGTGACATCGAGATCGAGGATCTTGCAACCGCCGACGCCGCCGGAATCGACATCGCCTTGTTCTCCGCCGGTGGTGCCCGTTCGCTTGAGTACGCACCCGGATTCGCCGCTGCCGGTGCAACCGTGATCGATAACTCATCCGCATTCCGGATGACCGAAGGTGTCCCCCTCGTCGTCGCAAACGTGAACGACTATGCAATTGCCGATCACGAAGGCATCGTCGCCAACCCGAACTGCACGACGATGGCAGTGATGATGGCTGCAGGCCCACTTCATGATGCGGCGGGTCTCAGAACGATGATCGCGACTTCATACCAATCAGTTTCTGGCTCGGGTCAAACGGGAATGACGCAGTTGGAGAAGGAGATCGATCACTTTGGTGCGAATCGTGCTGGGCTTGCGGTCGGCGAGTGGATAGAACCGGGCGGTGATCTGTATGCACGGCCGATCGGATACAACGTGCTCCCTCTTGCCGGGACCATCACCGATGCGGGCTACACCGACGAGGAGTGGAAGCTTGTCAACGAGACCCGCAAGATCCTGGACTCCGACGACATCCTCGTCGAGCCCACCTGTGTCCGGGTCCCGGTCATGGTCGGGCATGGGATTGCGGCGACGATGTACTTCCGTCGCGCGGTCGATCTCGATGAGGCGCTCTCAGTCCTCGCCGCGGCACCCGGCACTCAGCTCTGGGACGACGCCAAGGTGCCGACGCC
>JBPCTY010000162.1:0-2933 GCA_051011415.1 Acidimicrobiia bacterium | reverse complement strand
CAGCCTCGGTGTCGAACACCATCGCCGGTCCCGCAAAGCTGATCAGAATCGACTCGGGATCGCGGCCCGCAGCCGTCGCTGCCGAGCGCAGGACGTCGCGACGGCTCGCAAGCGTCTCTGCATCAGTTACAAACATGTTGTATTCGTCTGCATATCGCCCGGCGAGAGTTGGCGTCTTCTTCGGCCCGGACCCTCCGACGACGATCTTCAGCCCGCTCGATGCGGTTGGTTGGATGTCCGCCCGCATCGACTGAAAGTGTGTGCCATCGGGGTGCGAGCCGCCGTCGAAGACGCCTCGGATATAGGCAAGCGCGTCGTCAAGCATCTCGAAGCGCTGAGCGAGCGGTGGCAGCTCGAGCCCGAAAGCCTCGTGCTCGGACTCCATCCAGCCGGTCCCCACACCGAGGGTGAACCGCCCGCCGGAGATCTCGTCAAGGGTCGTCGCCGACTTCGCCATGACTGCCGGATGTCTGAAGGTGAGGGGCGACACGAGCGTGACCAAACGCACGTCATTGGTTTCAACTGCCACACCAGCCAAGGACACAAGCGCATCGGTTGCGTGTGCCGATTCCTGCATGTTGAGATAGTGATCCGAACGGGCGAACGCATCGACACCAGCCGCATCGGCCCACTGGGCGAGCTCAACGAGCCTGCGATACGAGCCACCGACCTGCGGTTCAACAAACAGTCCTAGTTCCACGTTGTGCTCACTTTCATGCGATGGCTACCAGCCGCGGTCGATCCACGCGGGTAGCGATGGGCGCTCAGTTCCTATTGTGGTCGAGTCGCCGTGCCCAGGCAGCACGACGGTTTCGTCTGGCATTGCGAATAGTGATTCCTCGATCGAGGCGATGATCTGCCCGAAGTCGCTGTAGGGGAACCGGGTTGCCCCAGGCCCCCCAGGAAAAAGGGTGTCGCCGGTGAGCACGACGCCAGGGAGAGCGATGCACACGGACCCCGGTGTGTGGCCGGGTGTTTGAATGACCGTTGCCCTCGATTCGCCAATCGAGAGAGATCCGGTTCGCAGCGGCTCGAACGGCTTTTCGGCGATGTCGCTGTCGTCCGGGTGGAGGAGAGCCGGAACGTCAAGATGGTCCGCGACCTCGTGTGTGGCCTGGTGGTGATCCCAGTGGCCATGCGTGGTGACGATCGCTTGGACTGACGTGCCATTGGCGAGGTCGAGGACGGCTGAAGCGTCGTCCGCCGCATCGACGATGATCGAGTCACCCGTCGCGTCGTCCACGACCAGATACACGTTGTTGTCGAGCGGTCCGACAACTGTGCGAGAGACGGTGAACCCGTCCTCAGAGAACATCTCGGAGTGCGGCATCGCCTAGCTCAGGTTGTCGAGGATCGCTTCCAGCTGCTCGATCGTGAGCTGTCCTGCGGTCCGCGCAGCGACCGTTCCGTCAGAGTTGGTGAACACCCAGAAGGGGAATCCGCCTGCGCCGTGGGAGATAAGTGCACTGTTCTCTTGGTCATCCCGGATCACCGGAACTGTCCAACCTTCGCGCTCCAACCACTCACTCGGCGGGTAGTTGTCCCTTCCCGAGTTCATCGATGTTGACACCGAGTACATGTCGACGTCCGGATCTCCGCCTGTTGCATCGAGCCACGCCTGGACGCGGGGGACTTCTTCCTGACAGTGAGGGCACCAGTGAGCAAGGAACGCGACAGCCTTGGCACGTCCATCTGAGTAATCGATCGTGACAGTGTCGCCTGAGAAGTTGAAGCCTTGCAGGCTTGGAGGCGTCAATCCGGTGGCCGTCTGGTCGAGTGGTGTGCTCTGCGGCATGAGCGGCAAGGCTTCACCCTCGATCGTTACTTCGCCGTACTCAGCGCCAACCTCGGAGTTGCCGAACATGACGGCGGCCACCAGAAGCAGCACAACGACACCGCCGACCACGCCAATGATGAGACCGGTTTTGCTGTTCGAGTCGCCTTCAGCCATGGGATTCCTCGCCTATTCCTGATCCAAGTTTGGGGATGTGTTTGGTACGTCTGGGTGGGATGTTGGTACGGACCGTGCGTTATTGATGCGATCCACCCACAAGAGTACGAGGATCAGGGCAAACGCTGACAGCGCCATGTAGGGGATGGTCACGAAGCCGAACATCTTGATGAGCGGTGATGAGCAGGAGGGACCAGCAGCGGAGCACGAGCCTGTGTCGAGACTGGGGTACGCCTGAAGGACTCGGTGATAGATGGCGACGACGGCGCCCACGCCTGAGAGCACAACGGCGTACAACCTCGCCTTGTGGTCCTTTCGAAAGGCTGCGATCGGCAGGATCACAGCCAGCGGGTACATGGCTATTCGCTGGTACCAACACAGTTTGCAGGGAACGAGACCGACGGACTCTGAGAGATACAAGCTTCCGAGTGTTGCGACGATTGCAACACCACCAGCGAGCCACAGAGTCACATCTGAGAGGGCTGCGAGCGGATTGTCTTCCCTGCCCCGCGTCACGAGGATGACGATGATCAGGCCGATCGTGACGACGTTTGCGACGAGGGCTGCCAAGGCAAAGAACATGCGCATCGTCTCGAAGTCCACCGACGCCTCCTCGTGTGGTCGACCGCGAAGCTACCAGCAGGAGGTGTGTACCGGGTTCGACCTCTACCATCAGCGACATGAGCGGTCCTCTTCTCTTTGCGTTTCTAATGGTTGTGCTTCTTGCCTTTGGCGTCGCGATGTTCTGGCAAGAGTCGAAGCGCATGCGACAGCCGGCTGCGATATATGGGGTCGATGACTCGGTCGAGTATGTGTGGGAGGGGCTTGGCGAGGACAAGATGGGTCTCAAACGCGGGGATGTCCGCCGAATCCTCGAGTGGGAGATGTACTACCTCCAGCAGCCAGATCTGTGGGAAGAGGACGGCCCCCCTGTTGTGGGTGGCGAGGCAGCAGCAGCCTATGCACAGGAGAAGGCGTTCGA
>JBPCTY010000161.1:0-12949 GCA_051011415.1 Acidimicrobiia bacterium | reverse complement strand
GGCGCGAGGTGAAGGATGCGCTTGCGTATCTGCGGGCGATCGTCAACCCAGACGATCAGGTCTCGGTCAAGCGCATCATCAACACACCCAAGCGAGCGATAGGGGACACCTCAGTCGCACACGTGGACCGATTTGCTGAGAGGGAGGAGATCACTTTTCTCGATGCTTTGCGGAGGGCGCGGGAGATCGACGCACTCACTGCTCGGGCACAGAACTCGATTCTGGAGTTCGTGTCGATCATGGATGTTCTGTCCGTGAAGGCTGCAACCAGTCCGGCGGCGGCGATCGATGGGGTGCTCACTGACACCGGCTACCTGGACATGGTCAGAGCCGAAAAGTCGATCGAAGCGATGGGGCGAGAAGAGAACCTCAAGGAGCTTCTCACGGCTGTCGGCGAGTTCGAGGAGACGGGTCCGGCGTCCATGGGACCCGATGAATGGGACGCACTGGATGGTGTTGCCAAGCTGTCGATGTTTCTTGAGTCGATCAGCCTTGTCACTGATCTCGATGGGATCGATGAAAGCACGGCAGTGACGTTGATGACGTTGCACAACGCCAAAGGTCTCGAGTTTCCGATCGTGTTTCTCACGGGCCTGGAAGATGGCGTGTTTCCTCACATGCGTGCTCTGGGCGACCCAAAGGAGCTCGAAGAAGAGCGACGGCTGTGTTACGTCGGTCTCACCAGGGCTGAGGAGCGGTTGTATCTCACCCGTGCCTGGAGCCGCAACCTGTGGGGCCAGAACAACTTCAACGGCCCCTCGCGGTTCCTCTCTGAGATTCCGGAGAACCTGATCACCACGACGAAGCGCATTCGCCGAAGCCGTACCTTGGAAGCTCGAACACCGGTGTCGACCGTATCTGATGCCGATATCGCGATGGGTGACAATGTCCGGCATTCCCACTGGGGAGATGGGGTTGTTCGCGAGATCGTTGGCACGGGGGACAGGGCAGAGGCGATCGTCGTCTTCAACGGTCACGGTGCAAAGCGCCTCTTGCTTGCGTGGGCACCTCTCGAGAAGGTCTAGAAGTCCACGAGTCTTTGGTCGGGAGTGAATGCCTTGCGTGCCGTCACCAGGGCAACGGTCGAGGACGACACGGCGACTGATCCGAGGACCAGATACATGACGACGAGCTGCACGACTGCAGCCTCAAGCGGTGGCACTCCTGCAATCAGGAGGCCGGTGAAGGCGCCGGGAAGCGCAATCATGCCGACAACCTTGGTGCGTTCGATCTGAGGCAGGATCGCGACTCTTGTGGCTTCTGCCACCATGAACCGGGTTGAGCGTCCAGAGTCGATACCGAGAGCGAGCAGGCCTTCGATGACTGGTCTTCCTTCCGTGAGCTGTCGTTTGATCTGATCGGCACCAAGAACGGTTGCTGGCATGACATTGCCGATTGTGATGCCTGCGATGACGATCATCTGAATCGGTTCAGCTGGCAGGACTCCTAGCCCGAACACGACGAGCAGCGCGATTGCCGTTGATGCTCCGATAGCCGCGATTGCTGCTGGAAGGATGGCGTTCGTACCGGTGCGACGAGCGACGACGTAGGCGGCGATTCCGACCATCGCAACGATCCAGAGCGGAGCGAGCAACCATTCCCAGTCGGAACCGATCACAGCGGTGAGAAGCAGTCCCACGAGGATCAGCTGTACGGCTGCTCGCACGGCGGCGATGATGATTGACTTCTCCACACCGAGCCGGAGCCACATCGAGGTTGCGACAGCTGCGCCGACGAGGATCAACGATGCCGCAAGGACGACACCGGGATTGACCGACAGAATCGAATTGTCCATCCCCGAAGTCTCGCATCATCGGGGCCTTCATGTGAGGTCTCGGTGAGCGGGGCCGACTACGTACCCGCCAGTTGGACTGCTTCCAATACAGCAACGACCGCGTCGTCGACGGAGACCTCACTCGTGGACACCTTGACCATCGAACAGCGCTCAAGCAACGGATTCCGTCGCAGGGCGAGTGCTTCAAGCTCGGCAAAGGTCATGGGCCGTCGGTGATCATCGTGTGAGCGTCGTTCCCACAGCGACCGCGGGTCGGAGCTGATCCACACCGCGACTTGATCGCACAGGATCCTTCGACCAACGGAAGAATCGATAACGCTCTCAGCTGAAGCGATAACGCTTGTGCCCGCTTCATTGGTTGTCTCTACGAGGCACTCGAGCTCAAGCTGGTGCAGCCTGGCGACACCATCGTCGTCCGCGATGTCCTGACCCGTCTTGTTGTACTTCGTTGTGAGCCACAGGTCGGAATCGACGAAGGAGAGATCCAGCGCCTTCGCCACCTCGCGCCCGATTGTCGTCTTCCCTGAACCCATCGGCCCGACGAGAACGATGTGGCGAGGTGCTTTGTCTGGCCAAATCATTGGTGATTCCTGCGGCTGGCGACGGTACGCCGAACCTGCCATGCCACGAGAAGGCCTCACAAAGGCTCTTGTCGTGTCTCGACGCGTCGCCGTAGACGTTGGCATCGATATCGAGTGCATAGGTCCGTGAAAGTGCTCATGTTGGCCTTTTTCCTCGAAACGCATCGCCACCGGTGGGCCTACCCTGCTGCTCGGTCGAGTCAGCCGGTGCCGACGATGGGTGGGCCCTTGCTCCTGGAGGGCATGACGATACTCAGGGCTGCAACCGCAACGGGGAGATGACGCACGTGGAACCAGCAGCAAGCGATTTTCCGGAGAGCTTTCTCTGGGGCGTCGCAACCGCCTCATACCAAATCGAGGGGGCCGCAACGGAAGGCGGAAGAGGTCCATCCATTTGGGACACCTTCTCCCATACGAACGGTCGGACGCTCAACGGGGATACCGGAGACGTGGCCGTCGACCACTATCACCGCTATCAAGAAGACGTCGGCTTGATGGCAGAGCTCGGTGTCAACGCGTATCGATTCTCGATCGCATGGTCCAGGTTGATCCCTGACGGTGTGGGAGAGGTCAACCCCGAGGGCGTGCAGTTCTACCGAAACCTCTGCACCGAGCTGATCGCCCGAGGCATCAAGCCATCGGCAACGCTGTACCACTGGGATCTTCCTCAGGCGCTCCAAGACCGGGGGGGCTGGGCGAACCCGGACTCAGTGAAATGGTTTGCTGAATACGCCCGGGTAGCAAAGGAAGCGCTGGGAGATCTGGTCACGATGTGGGCCACGCTCAACGAGCCGTGGTGCACGGCATTTCTTGGGCACTCCGCCGGCGAGCATGCCCCTGGAATCGCTGACCCCGGTCTCTCGTATGTGGTCGCGCATCACCTGATGCTTGCCCATCACGCAGCCATCCGTGCAATGCGGACCACGAACGTTCAGCCAGAAGACGAACTGGGCATTGTGCTCAACCTCATACCCGCATGGCCGGCGGATGACTCCGATGAGGCGATCGCCGCCGCCGCTGGCGTCGATGCTGTGTCGAACGGCCTCTTCTCCGGGGCAGTGCTCGAGGGTCGGTACCCGGACTGGATCCTGGACGCACACGACCGGCTTGGCGTCGCAGGCGCCATTGACAACGCAGCCCTCGCATCGGCCACCGAGCCAATCGACTTTCTCGGCATGAATTACTACAACATCAACCACGTCGCATATGCCGAGGGAGCTCCACCGATGGGTGCATGGCCGGGGGTACCGAATGCACAGATTGCACGGCCTCCAGGCGATCTCACGGATATGGGTTGGGGTGTTGAACCTGTTGGTCTGACGTGGATGCTTGAGCGCATCGGCAGCATCCAGCCAGATCTTCCGATCGTGATCATGGAAAATGGATCTGCGTATCCCGACAAGGTCTCTGAGGATGGTGCCGTGCAGGATCATCAGCGGACGGCATATCTCGAGTCCCATATTGGTGCGGTTGCAGCGGCACGGTCAGCCGGCGTCAATGTCGCGGGCTATTTCGTATGGTCGCTGCTCGACAACTTCGAGTGGGCCCGGGGGTATTCGATGCGGTTTGGCATTGTGCGCGTCGACTACGACACCATGGAACGGACCATCAAGGACAGCGGATACTGGTACAAGGACTTCCTGTCGCGCTGAACAACGACAGCGGGTTGCCCGCGGCTAGATTTGCTCCCGATGCCAGTTCGAATTCTCATCGCCAAACCGGGACTTGACGGCCACGATCGTGGCGCAAAAGTTGTGGCTCGAGCCCTTCGTGATGCGGGATGCGAGGTCATCTACACCGGCCTGCATCAGACCCCAGCGCACATCGCGGGCGCAGCGATCCAAGAGGATGTTGATGGCGTTGGCCTCTCGGCGCTTTCCGGCGCACATCTCACGCTCTTCCCAGCCGTGGTCGACGAGCTCAGGGATCGCGGAGCGGGCGACATCGTTGTGTTCGGGGGTGGAATCATCCCGGAACCGGACGTTCCAATTCTTGAGGCCGCCGGCGTGAGCCGGGTGTTTGGCCCGGGAACGTCGTTGGAAGAAATCCAGAGCTGGGTAGATCAACAGTTTCCAAACAGTCCTGATGTCCACGAGGAGGACACGTGAAGATCCACGAGTACCAGGCGAAGGCTCTCATGGCGGAAGCCGGAATTCCCGTCCCGGCCGGGCACGTCGCAACAACGGTCGACGCTGCAGTTGCTGCGGTTCGACCGCTGATCGAGTCGACCGGCAACAAGGTCGTCGTGGTGAAATCCCAGATCCACGCCGGTGGGAGAGGGAAGGGTCGCTTCAAGGAGAACCCCGATGTCGGGGGCGTCAACGTGGTTCTGGACGGGCTCGAGGGCGGAATCGAAGCAGCAGAAGCCCGTGTGCGGGAGCTCGCTGGTCAGATGCTTGGGTCAACTCTTGTGACGGTGCAGACCGGAGATGCAGGCAAAGTTGTGAACCGTCTGTATATCGAACAGGGCATCGACATCGAAACCGAGCTGTACTTGTCAGTGCTTCTCGACCGCGCCACCAGCCGCAACATCGTGATGGCCTCAACCGAGGGCGGTACTGAGATCGAGGTCGTCGCTGAGGAAACGCCTGAGAAGATCCTGAAAGAAGAGATTGACCCGGCGTTCGGGCTTACCGACTTTCAAGCACGCCGTATCGCTTACGGACTTGGCTTTGAAGGCGATGCGTTTCGCAATGGGGTGCGATTCCTCAAGGTCCTGACGCAGGCAGCTGTCGATCTCGACACGGATCTCGTCGAGATCAACCCACTCGTCGTCACCACTGATGGCACGGTGATGGCGCTCGACGGGAAGATGTCATTCGAAGCCAATGCGCTGTACCGCCATCCCGACGTTCTTGAACTCAGGGATGACTCTGAGGAGGATGCAGCAGAGCTCCACGCCAAGGAATTCGGGCTGTCGTTCATCAAGCTTGACGGGTCGATCGGCTGCATGGTGAATGGTGCGGGGCTTGCAATGGCCACGATGGACATCATCAACTTCGTCGGAGGGGAGCCTGCAAACTTCCTCGATGTCGGAGGCGGTGCCGAGAAGGACCAGATCGTTGCTGCGTTCAAGATCATCACTGCCGACCCGAACGTGAAGGGCATATTCGTGAACATCTTCGGAGGCATCATGAGATGTGACACCATCGCTGAAGGTGTGGTTGCTGCGGTTAAGGAAGTCGGTCTCGAAGTGCCGCTTGTCGTGCGACTCGAAGGGACAAACGTCGAGCTCGGGAAGCAGATAATTGACGAGTCCGGCCTGAATGTCGTCAGCGCTGCTGACATGAAGGATGGAGCGGTCAAGATCGTGGAGCTTGCGAAATGAGTGTGCTTGTCGACAAGGACACCAAGGTCCTCATCCAGGGCATGGGAAAGACCGGTCGGTTCCACACCGACAAGGCGATTGCGTACGGGACCAACATGGTCGGAGCAGTACACCCATCCAGGGCAGGGCAAACCGAAACGTTTACAGGCGAAACAGACGACTCGGGAGTGCAGGGGAGAGCGGCGACCTACGAGGTTGATGTTCCCATCTATCGCGATGTCGCCGAAGCGGTAGATGCCACCGGTGCAAATGCATCCGTCGTGTATGTTCCTCCTCCGTTTGCGGCAGATGCGATCATGGAAGCGGCAGATGCTGGCGTCCCTCTGATCATTGCCATCACGGAAGGCATCCCCGTCGCCGACATGGTGATTGCCAAGCGATATCTGCAGGACCGAGATGTTCGGCTGGTTGGACCGAACTGCCCCGGCGTCATCACGCCGCAGCAGTGCAAGATCGGCATCATGCCGGGGTACATCCACACTCCCGGAAAGATCGGCGTGGTCTCACGCTCGGGCACCCTTACCTACGAGGCCGTGTATCAGCTGACAACGAACGGTCTCGGTCAAACCACAGCGATCGGTATCGGAGGAGACCCAGTCAATGGCACAAACTTCGTTGACTGTCTCACGTTGTTCAACGACGATCCCGACACCGAAGGTGTCATCATGATCGGTGAGATTGGCGGGACAGCCGAAGAGGAAGCGGCCGATTGGATTCAGGCCAACATGACAAAGCCGGTTGCTGGATTCATCGCAGGAACCTCGGCACCCCCTGGAAAGCGGATGGGACACGCAGGAGCGATCATCTCTGGTGGAAAGGGGACTGCATCGGCCAAGATCGAAGCGCTCGAGGCTGCCGGTGTCGTCATCGCCCCAACCCCGACCGACATGGGCTCGGCAATGCTGCAGGCAATGGCATGAGCTGTGCAGACACAGACCGTCGCCAGCTGCTTGTGTCCTACTGATGTACGCCGAGTCGTATCAGCGTGGCGTTGAGCGTGTCATCGAGTTCATGGGCGGTCGCGACACGGATGTTGTCGTGCCAGCGTGTCCGGACTGGACGGCCCTCGACGTACTCCGGCATCTCGCCGGTGACGCTGACGACGTTGTCTCGCTGAATGTCGACAGCATTGCAAGCGACGAGTGGACGCAGGCCCATATCGACGCACGAGCGGATCTTGACTTCGACGGAGTGGTCGCCGATTGGAGATCGAATGCGGGCGATGCGGCAGCATCGCTCGACAACATCGAGTCGCTCGGGTTCCCCCCAGTCATCGACTCGGCGTTCGGCAAGGTTCCTCCATCCGTGCTGCCCGCAACGCTGATAGCCGACCTGCTCCACCACGAATTCGATCTACGGAATGCATACGGTGACCCGTATGGCCGAGATCTCATGGAGATTCACTTCGCGGCAGCAGGTCACGTCAAGGCACTGAGGTCGTCCTTTGCCGCAAACGATCTCGACACCATCCGTATCGAATCTTCGGACTCGGGCATGGGATGGGACATCGGCCGCGACGTTCCGGTTGCGACGCTGCGTGCAACGTCGTTTCAGCTGATGAGGGCGATCGGTGGAAGACGCACCAAGGCTGAGATGAGAGCGATGGGCTGGGACGGGGACCCTGAGCCCTACCTGGACTCCATGGTGCTCACCCATCTCGCAATGCGAGACGAGTCACTTCGCGAGTAGCCGAGGAGCTTCACACCTTCCTGGCCAAAGTAGAATCGAATCCGATGCCAGACCAATTTCCCATCGCCGTCTTCGTTTCGGGGAGTGGTTCGAATCTTCAAGCCCTCATCGACGTCGCCGACGCCCCCTTCACGATCGTGTGTGTGGTTTCAGACAACGAGAATGCCCGTGGGCTGGTGCGTGCTGCATCATCAGGAATCCCAACCAGCGTCGTCGCATGGGGCGACCACCCAAACAGAGAGAGCTTCACCGATGCCGTCTGCGCGGTTGCAGAGGTTGCGGGTGCCAGAGCGCTGGTCCTTGCCGGCTTCATGCGAATTCTCGCACCATCGGCAATCGCTCGGTTTCCGAATGCCATCCTCAACGTCCATCCATCGCTCCTTCCAGCCTTTCCCGGGGTGAACGCGGTAGAACAAGCCCTGGATGACGGCAT
This sequence comes from Acidimicrobiia bacterium, assembly GCA_051011415.1. Classification (GTDB taxonomy): domain Bacteria; phylum Actinomycetota; class Acidimicrobiia; order Spongiisociales; family UBA5794; genus SZUA-442. The sequence continues at coordinate 5,123 of JBPCTY010000161.1, read as the reverse complement.
CGGGATCACAGGTGTGACGGTCCACTTCGTCGATGAGCAAGTCGACCATGGCCCCATCGTCGCCCAGGAGCCGGTCCCGATACTTGCAAGCGACACGCCCGAGTCGTTGCACATGCGGATCCAAGAAGCGGAGCATCGGCTGTTGCCCCATGTTGTTGGTGCGTTTGCAAGAGGAGAGATCACCGTGGACAACGAAGTCGTTGCGTGGCGCCGTGACGGCACAGACCGGATAGCTGGGGTGGCCATATGACGAAGATCGCTGTGGGAAGAGCATTGATCTCGGTTTCGGACAAGCGAGGCCTGACTCCGTTCGCTTCCGGACTCGTCGCCCAAGGCGTCGATCTCGTGTCTTCAGGAGGGACAGCAACCCACCTGGAGGAAGCTGGAATACCTGTTGTTCGCGTGGAGGACGTGACCGGAGCGCCTGAGATGCTTGGTGGCAGGGTCAAGACGCTGCACCCCCGTGTGCATGGTGGCATCCTCGCTGATCTCGGCAAGGACGATCATCGCCAGGATCTGATGGACCACGCGATCCAACCGTTCCAGCTCGTGGTCGTGAATCTCTACCCGTTCGAGGAAACGGTTGCGAGCGGTGGCGACCCGGACGAGGTGATCGAGAACATAGATATCGGCGGTCCCACCCTTATCCGAGCTGCAGCGAAGAACCATGCGTGGGTTGCGACCGTTGTTTCCCCTGATCGATACGACGAGGTGCTCTCGGCAATCGCGACCGGAGGAACCACGGAGGAACAGCGGAAGGACCTGGCTCGAGAAGCCTTCTTCCGGACCGCTGCGTACGACAGTGCCATTGTCAACTGGCTCGAACGTGACGGTGCGGAACGGTTGGTACTCCCGCTCGAGAAGCGTGCCGAAATGCGGTACGGAGAGAACCCTCAACAGCCAGCTGCGCTCTATGCATCACCGGGAAGCGATGGCTGGTGGTCGAAGACGCACCAACCGCAGGGCAAAGAGATGTCGTTCAACAACTGGGCGGATGCGCACGCTGCATGGACCCTCGTGCACGACATGTCGGCGCCAGGTGTTGCGATCCTCAAACACATGAACGCATGTGGTGCCGCTGTTGGTGACTCAGCCGCGGAGGCTTTCGCTATGGCGTGGGAAGGCGATCCACTGTCGGCGTTCGGGGGAGTGGTCGCGATCAATGTTGAGCTCGATGCCGCTACCGCACGAAGCATCGCCGAGAACTTCACCGAGATCGTGGTGGCCCCAGCAGCCTCCGAGGAAGCACTGGCCGTACTGGCCCAGAAGAAGAACCTCCGGGTGCTGCTGGCACCAGCTCCCTCGCAGTTTGACCTCGATATTCGAACGATTGACGACGGTTTCCTCGTGCAGAAGACGGATCAGCTTGCCGAAGCGACGGATTGGCAGGAGAAGACGAGGGCTCCAACCACTCAAGAGCAGTCCGATCTGGAACTCGCCTGGACCATTGCGGCGCACACCAAGTCCAACGCAATCGTCCTCGTGCGTAACGGTGCAGCCGTTGGTGTCGGAGCCGGCGACCAAAGCCGGGTTGGTGCCGCTGAGCGTGCGGTTGCAAAGGCGGGGGATCGAGCCGAAGGCGCCGTATGCGCATCTGATGCGTTCTTCCCGTTCCGCGATGGTCCCGACATGCTCGCCGAAGCGGGCGTCACCGCAATCGTGGAGCCCGGTGGCTCCATGCGTGACAACGAAGTCATCCAATCTGCAAACGACAATGACATAGCACTGCTGTTCACAGGGGAAAGGCACTTCAGACATTGACCGCAACCACACTCTCAGGGGCCGCTGTTGCCAAGGTCGTCAAGGAACAGGTTCGCTCTGACGTCGCTTCGCTTGCCGAGCGAGGTGTCTCCGTCGGGCTGGCCACAGTGCTGGTTGGCGATGATCCTGCCTCGCATGTGTACGTCTCGTACAAACACAAGGATGCCGAAGCAGTCGGGATGGTCTCCATCGATGTGAACCTCCCCGGCTCCGCATCGCAGGACGAGGTGCTTGCGGCAGTCGACTCTCTCAATCAGCGACCAGATGTGTCCGGGATGATCGTTCAGTTGCCGCTACCGGACGGGTTGGACGGCGAGGCGGCCGTGGAGCGGGTCCTCCCGTCGAAGGACGCCGATGGGCTGCATCCTTTCAACCTGGGCAAGATGGTGCTTGGCCGGCCGGGACCGCTGCCAGCCACCCCTTCCGGGGTCATGACAATCCTGGATCACTATGGCATCGAAACGGAAGGCGCCACTGCGGTTGTGGTTGGCCGGAGCTTTCTTGTCGGGAAGCCGATGGGTCTTCTGCTCGGCGCAAAGGGTGCAGATGCAACCGTCATCATGGCTCACTCGAGAACCCCTGAGCTCGCGGCTGTGTGTCAGCAGGCGGACATTCTGATCACGGCCGTTGGTAGACCGGGGATGTTCACGGCTGACTTCGTGAAGCCAGGCGCTGTTGTGATCGATGTAGGCACCAACCGAACGGACGATGGACTCGTGGGGGACGTAGCATTCGACGAGGTTGTAGAGGTTGCCGGGGCGATTACACCCGTTCCTGGCGGCGTTGGCCCCATGACGAGGGCCTCACTGCTCACCAACACGGTCATGCTCGCCCGTTTGGCCAACGGTCTGTAGAGACCAATACCGAGACAGAACCAGCGATACGGAGACACGATGCCCACTGCGATTACCAAGACAGACCAAGGTCTTTCGGTTCCGAACGACCCGATCATTCCCTTCATCGAGGGCGATGGGATTGGACCAGACATCTGGGCTGCCGCACAGAATGTGTTCGATGCCGCGGTCGAGAGTGCTTACGACGGTGAGCGGAAGATCGAATGGCTCGAAGTTCTGGCAGGGGAGAAGGCGTTCAACGCAACGGGAGAATGGCTTCCGAACGCCACGGTGGATGCGTTTCGTGAGTATCTGGTTGGCATCAAGGGGCCTCTCACCACACCAGTTGGTGGTGGCATACGTTCGCTGAACGTGGCACTGCGGCAGATTCTTGATTTGTACGTGTGCCTGCGACCCGTCCGTTGGTATGAGGGTGTGCCTTCGCCGGTAAAGGACCCCGGGGCGGTGGACATGGTGATCTTCAGGGAGAACACCGAGGATGTCTACGCAGGTAAAGAACTCGAAGAGGGCTCGGAGGGTGCCAAGCAGCTGCTCGCATTCCTCGATGAGACCTACGGATGGGAGATCCGCCCTGACTCCGGTATTGGCATCAAGCCGATCTCCGAGTCCGGGACCAAGCGGCACGTCCGTGCAGCCATTCAATATGCGTTGGACCAAGGACGCGATTCGGTGACCCTTGTGCACAAGGGCAACATCATGAAGTACACCGAGGGCGCCTTTCGTGAGTGGGGTTATGAGGTCGTGCGGGATGAATTCTCGGATGTTGCGGTCGGGTGGGAAGACTGCAACGGCGAGCCTGGAGATCGAATGCTGGTCAAGGATGTCATCGCTGATGCCTTTCTCCAGCAGATCCTGACCCGTCCGGCTGAGTACGACGTGATTGCCACGATGAACCTCAACGGCGACTACATCTCTGATGCCCTTGCGGCACAGGTCGGTGGCATCGGTATTGCCCCTGGCGGCAACATCAACTACGAGTCCGGGTTCGCCATCTTCGAGGCGACGCACGGAACGGCACCGAAGTACACGGGGATGGACAAGGTCAACCCTGGTTCCGTCATCCTGTCAGGTGAGATGATGTTCCGATACCTCGGATGGGACGAGGCTGCAGACCTCATCGTCAAAGGCATTGAGGCTGCGATCGCCGACAGAATCGTCACCTACGACTTTGCTCGTCTCATGGACGATGCAACCGAGGTGAAGTGTTCGGAGTTCGGGCAGGCGATCGTCGACCGGATGTAGCGATCATTCTTAGAGCAACAAACGACGACATCAGATCAGGAGAAGCGTGAGCAAAGTCACCGTTGTTGGAGCAGGGAAGTACGGATCGACCACGGTGCAGCGGATCGCCGAGTGGGACATCGTCGATGAGGTTGTGATGACCGACATAGTCGAGGGTCTTCCGCAGGGTCTTGCGCTCGACATGAACCAGTCCAGACCGGTTCTGGGGTATCGGACCAAGGTCACCGGTACGAACGACTATGCGGATACCGCAGGTTCAGACGTCGTGGTGATTACAGCTGGCCTTCCACGGAAGCCGGGTATGAGCCGCATGGACCTTCTCGGTGTGAACGCCGGCATTGTCGAAGCGGTTACGACGGAGATCGTCCGCTATTCGCCTGACGCAGTGATCGTTGTTGTGACCAATCCGTTGGACCAGATGACGACGCTTGCCGCAGAGGTGTCCGGACTCGCACGCAACAAGGTGCTTGGTCAGGCCGGCATGCTCGACTCGGCGAGGTTTGCACACTTCATCAGCGAAGCGGCAGACGTGGACATCCTTGATGTCACCGCGGTCACGCTTGGATCGCACGGCGAAACAATGGTTCCAGTTCCTTCGCTCTGCAGCGTCGGTGATACACCGCTCACCGATGCCCTTGACGCAGAAGTGGTGGACGAACTTGTTGATAGGACCCGCAAAGGCGGCGCAGAGATCGTGGCTTATCTCAAGACCGGTTCTGCGTACTACGCCCCGTCGGCAGCCGCAGCCAGCATGGTTCGCGCCATCATCCAGGACTCCGGGGCTGAAATGCCCGTCTGTGCGTGGATGCAGGGCGAGTATGGAATCTCCGATGTGTACCTCGGTGTGATCGCAAAGCTTGGGAAGAACGGCGTCGAGCAGGTGCTTGAGACGCCACTCACCGATACCGAGCGGGCGGGACTCTCTGAGGCAGCAGCTGCGGTGAAAGCGAAGGTTGCGGAGCTCGCGGACCTCGAATAGGACGTCGGCTGGCGTTGGCTATCGACGTCTAGAACCGGAGTTCCCGAGCGGGTAGCTGCCAGTCGCTGTGCGCGTCAGGCCTTTGCAGCCTGCTCCGCTGCATATGCCTCGGCGGCATCTGCGATTTCCTTGGCGCTTGTTTCCGCTGCTTCACGCTGCTTGCGAGCCCTGGCGATTGCCGCGACGACGTCCCTTCGCTTGGCCCAGAGCCCCACGGCTCCCACGAACAGGATCGTGGCTCCAAGACCTGCGAGCCACCATCCCCCCGCCGCCTGTGTGTCCTTGTA
>JBPCTY010000160.1:0-18347 GCA_051011415.1 Acidimicrobiia bacterium | reverse complement strand
AAGTGCTCGTGGATCGCGGTTTCGACGCCTAGAAGTTCGCCCCAGAAGGCAGTCATTCCCTCGAGGTCGTTGCAATCAATGGTTGAAGCGATCAGCTTTGGCGTTGCAGAATCCATCTGCTGACTGTAGAGCCGAACATTCGCCGGCGTCGACAGCGCTAGGCGTTTGCGACCTGGTATTCGGTGTAGCCAGCGCTTTCGAGCTCTTCGGCGATCTCGGAACCACCCGAACGCACGATCTGCCCGCTCACCATCACATGCACCTTGTCGACAGTGAGATACCGAAGGATCCTGCTGTAGTGAGTGATGATCACGACGCCCAGTTCAGGGCTTCTAAGGCTTTCAACCAACTCAGCTACTTCGCGTACTGCATCGATGTCGAGACCAGAGTCGATCTCATCCAGCACAGCCACAGTGGGATTGGCAACACCGAGCAGGTACATCTCGGATCGCTTCTTTTCTCCGCCTGACAGCCCGAGGTTCACAGACCGGTCCCGGAAGGAATCCATCGACAGTCGATCGTTGGTTCGGTCGATACGGGCCGCATACCCATCATCTTCGGGATTGCTCGCTGCCATCTCGGCAGTGAGCTCGTCAAGCGTCACTCCCGGGACCTCCGTTGGATACTGGAACGCCTCAAACAGTCCGAGCCGTGCACGCTCGTCAACGGTCTTCCCCATCAGCTCAACGCCATTGATCTTGGCGGATCCGGATGCGATGTAGTCGTCCTTGCCCATCAGCACGTGGCTGAGGGTCGACTTCCCAGATCCGTTCGGACCCATAATTGCGTGGACCTCGCCGAAGGGGACATCCAAATCAAGGCCCTTGAGGATCTTGAGGTCGCCGATGCTTGCGGTCAGGTCGCGAACTTCAAGTGCGTTAGGCATCTGGCCCCTCCTCAGGGATGGAAACAAAAACTTCGCCGTCGATGATTTCGGTAGCAAAGGTGGCAACTGGCTTGGTGGCGGGCAACGTCAAAGCCTCGCCAGTGGCGATGTCAAAGGCGGCACCATGTCTCGGGCACTCGATCTCGTTATCAAACAGGTCACCCTCACAGAGCGACGCCTCTGCATGGCTACAGCGGTCCGCCACGGCAAAGGCAGCATCCCCCTTGCGGAAAACTGCAACACGCGTGTCGCCGCTCTCGACACAGACGCCGCTGTCCTGCGGGAATGCCGATAGCTGGCCGGCGCTGACCTTGGTCATACGCGCCCTGCTTCCTGCGCTTCGATGTACTTGGCATTGATCCGTGCTCGGACCCAGTCCGCAAGACGTCCATCCGGGATCTCGCTGATAACTTCCTCAAAGAACCCGTGCACCTGAAGACGGTCAGCCCGCTCCGGCGTGAGACCACGACTCATCAGGTAGTACTTCTGGTCTTCATCGAGAGGACCAACCGAAGATCCGTGGCCACACTTGACATCGTTGTTCAGGATCTCAAGGTTGGGCACCGACTGGGCTGAAGCACCTTCGCTCAAAATGAGATTCTTGTTCGTCTGGAACGACTCTGTCCCTCGACCGGTCTCTTCGATCCGAATCAGACCGGAGAAGATCGAGAGAGCGTCGTCTTCGACAGCTCCCTTCAGGAACATGTCGCACCGTGTGTTCCGACCAATGTGGTTCATGAAGTAGCGGTAGTCGAGCGTTTGGCTCTCCTCGCCGAAGTACGCACCAAAGATCTTTGCGGTCGAACCGTCGCCTTCAAAGTCCACATCAAGGTGGAGGCGACCAACATGCGCTCCGAGACCAACCTCAGAGAGTGTGAGACTGGCGTCCCGATCGAGTTTCACGATCGCGCGACCCATAGCCCTGGTCGCATAGTTCCAGTCCTGAATGACGGTCAGAGCAAGCCGGGCGTTAGCGCCGACAGTGGCAGACAACATCGGCACAACCGTTGACGCGGCATCGGTTGCGGAGCGGTACCGCACCGTCACCGATGCGTCAGCACCGGGGGGCACGACTACGTGGACGCCAGGAAAGGTGGTCTTCGTTCCGCTCGCGACGACGTCAACGAGAACTGGTCCTGCGAGGAGCTCGCCGTCGAGGACCACCGAACCGGGTGATAGTGCGGTGAAGGCAGCGGAGAAGAGATTCAACTCCTTGTTGAGACGCAGATCAGCTGGAGTCGTTGCTGTCGTTGCAATGCCGTCGGTCGTCACGAATCCATCGATCACTCGAACGATCTGACCCTCCCAGCGGTCGAGTACATCATCGTCGGGCACATCAACGGGTTCGGTCGCAGCTGTGTCGAGTGCGGGGTCGAAGTCGAGGTCGAGGTATCGCCAGTTTTCATCTCGTTCGGAGGGCATCTCCATGTCTGGCAGTGCGGCGGCAGCCTCAGCACGACGTGGTGCCATCCACTCGGCGTCGCGTGCCCCGATGGTTTCTACAAGCGTCACGATGTTCCTTTGATCGACATGGTTCCGGGGCAGCGCCCCAGAAGAGAAGCGGTTGACGAGAGCCTGAGGATACCTGTGTCCGCACCGCTGTTCGCCGTTTACCACCATGCCGGTAGGTGAATATCTCACGCAGTAAATGACCTCCTCACATAGCGTTCCGGATTCACGAACCCGATCGGGTAGATGCAGGTAGGGACCGCATTTGCCGAGGAGGTCAAACACCAATGAAAACCCACCTACGTCTTGTCGCGCTCGCCATCATCGGCATCTCGGTGATGAGCGCCACCTTGGTCACCAATCCGGCTTCGGCTCAAGCTGCGGCAGAACCAGAGGACCCATCGTTTGTCATGACGGTGTTTCCGATCGACACCGTCGCCGTCAACTTCTGGGACTCCTGGGGTGCGCGTCGCTCCGGCGGCCGTCGGCACCAGGGCACGGACATCATGAGCCCGCGGGGCACACCCATCCTTGCCGTCTCTGACGGGACCGTCGAGGAGTTCGGTACCCACCGCCTGTCCGGATACTTCGTCAGGCTCGATCACGGGAACGGGACGAAGACCACCTACATGCATCTCAACAACGACTTGCCCGGAACGGACGACGGTGAGGGAGGTTCTTGGACCGCCTTCTATCCGACGCTCACTGAAGGTCAAGAGGTCGCAGCAGGGCAGATCATCGGATACGTCGGTGACTCGGGCAACGCCGAGGGAACACAGCCGCACGTCCACTTCGAGCTTCGGCTCGATGGGGAGAAGACGAACCCGTTCCCGTATCTCAAGGATGTGTGGGATCGAGAAATGCGACTGACCACCGACGGGGTCGGGCCCCATTGACCTCTACCCGATCTGGCTGATTGCCTCCGTGAAGACATCGTCGAGCATCTGTTCGGTGAGCCTTCCTGTGAAGGTGTTCTGCTGCGATACGTGGTAGCTCATCACAATCGCTGCATCGTCAAGTTCCACGACGCCTCCGTGTGCAAACTTGGGTCGCGGCAACGGGAGGTCAAACCCGGACCGCTTGAGATATCCCCACAGCGCCTGATACCCGAACTGGCCAAGAGTGACGTACACAGAGGTCTTCGCCAACAGGTCGAGCTCTGCATCGAACCACACAGAGCAATTGTCGCGTTCGGCCGGAGTCGGTTTGTTTGCGGGAGGCGCACAGCGCACGGGTGCGGTGATCCAAGTGTCGCTCAGTACAAGACCGTCGTCTCTCGAGATCGAGTCGGGCTGGCTGGCGAGCCCCGCCTTGAACAGTGCCCGGTACAGCCACTCCCCTGAGCGATCACCCGTAAACATTCGACCGGTCCGGTTTGCACCATGCGCAGCAGGTGCAAGCCCAACGACGACGAGCCTCGCATTCGGATCACCAAATCCGGGAACAGGTCTTCCCCAGTAGTCGTCATCAGCGAAGGACGCACGCTTCACCGTTGCGACGTCTTCTCTCCATTCGACGAGCCTGGGGCAGGCTCGACAGTCAACGAGCCGCGTCTCAAGATCGTCTAGCGAGGCGGGAGTGCGTCCGCCGAGTATGACGCGTTGTTGCTCCACAGCATCCATCCAAGGCCAGATTCGGTCGCCACGGACTGTACGGCGCGCTGGTCAGCTTCGCTGATCGTCCACGTCTGAAGCCAGGGCCTGAGATATCCATGGCCGTCGAGCTTTCCCCGACCTCCATCGAGTGCGGTGTCGACGATCTCCACGGCGAACGCGTTGGGATCCTCGTATCCCTTCCAACCCGGCCCGTAGTTCGTCGAGTACAACGTTGGCGACAAGACATCGACAATCCGCGACATCGTGCCGGGTCGCTGCCCAACTCCCTCATCGGCGCTCGACTCGAGCACGATCCCAAGGATCGTTGCGGACACCGTGCAACGCAACGGATGGAGGACCGCGTATGCCCTGTTCAAGAACGCTGCAATCGAAGCGACCCTGACCTCTTGGTTGTATGCACCGTCGAACTGTGCTGTTGACACGTCGCCTCCGAACGGGAACGACACGTAGTCGAACTGGATCTCGTCAAACCCCAGTCGGCATGCTTCCTCGGCAATGCTGATCGAATACTCGTACGACGACGGATCGGAGGGATCAAGCCACGCAAAGCCGTTGCGCGATCGCCACAGGGAGCCGTCTTCGTTGAGGACCGCGGCCTCCGGCTCTGCGGCGGCGTAGAAGTCGTCTTGAAAGACGCCAACACGCCCGATCAGGTGAAGGTCATGCTCTCTGGCATCGTCGACAACGTCCCTTGCATCAAAGTACGAGCTCACCGATCCGATCGCATTTGCGACCTCAACCTCGGTCGGATACACCACGGTGCCGTCCTCGGTCTTGAGATCTACGACAACCGCATTCACGGCAGTCGCATCGGCAAGCGACAGAATCTTCTCCCAGCGCTCGCCGCCGAGGATGTCATATGCAGACGCACGCAAAGCGTTCACAATTAAGGGCCGCATTGACATGTCGAACTGCGTCACCTCGCCGTCCCAGGTGAATTCAGAATTCTCCCATGCAGGACGGGTCAGCTCGATCGATCCGGGGACGGCCCGGTCGAGCGCGTACCGCCCCTCGTTGTCAGTTGTGTCCCTTGACGTTCCAAGCGACACGGTTGCGCCGGGCAGCGGCCGGCCCGAATCTGTGGTGACGATGCCGGATAGCACGACGGGCTCAAGCCTGAACTCGATCTGGCCAGCCTCCGGATACTCCTCAACAGTGAAGGTCCAGGGTTGGAAACCCGCAGCACTCACGTCGAGCGTTACTGCGCTCCCATCCCACGTGATCGTCGGTTCACCGGTCGGGCCGAGTTCGACGGTCTCGCCGTTCGACAGGACTTCGGACTCGATCGAGACGAGGTCGTCGGCGGCAAGAACGATCACCTCGAGATCCGGCGGCTCCAGCTGCGGGGGCACGATCGCATCACCGGGAGTCACGCCAAGCGCACCGGAGCACCCCACCAGGGTGAGGGCACCAAACATGAGACTGAGGAGAAGTCGGGGCGACATGCGGCTCCGCAGGGATCGTGAACTGCCTGATAAGGCTACAACTCCCTTGCCGAACCGACCCTGTGGTGATAACTTCGTTTGGCTGGCGATTGGGCTGAAAGCGCAGGCTGACCGGGGGGGTCAAATGGCGGACGCTGCAAGGGACTCGGCGGTTGCCGATGCCGTTGGTATGTATTTGGAATCGGTGGCGGTTCACGATCTTCTGACCGCCGAGGATGAGGTGCGGCTCGCCCGTGCCATCGAACGAGGGCACAGAGCCGAGGAAGAGCTTGCCTCGGATGCCGACATCGAGACCGAACGCAGGGTCGAACTCGTTCGCTACATCCGCCAGGCTGATCACGCCAAGCAGCAGTTCATCCGGTCAAATCTGCGTCTTGTCATCTCCATTGCAAAGCGATACAGCGGCCGTGGCCTGGATCTCCTCGATTTGATTCAGGAAGGCAACCTTGGCCTCATCCGTGCCGTCGAGAAGTTCGACTGGCGAAAGGGTTTCAAGTTTTCCACGTACGCGACGTGGTGGATCCGCCAGGCCATCACACGCGGTCTGGGCAACCACGGGAGAACTATCAGGCTCCCTGTTCACATGGTCGACGTCGTCCGGACCGTTCAGGAAGCAGAGCTTTCACTGCATGAGCAGCTGAGGAGGATGCCGACCATCGCCGAGCTCGCAGAGGTGAGCGGGCTCGACGAGGACAAGATCCTCATCGCCCTCAACGCACCGGGAGATACCGTGTCGCTCGATCGCCCAGTCGGCGAGGACGGCGACGCTCAGCTCGGAGACTTCGTTCAGGACGCAGACGCCGAAGACCCGTTCGCTATTGTCGCTGAAGGTGCACGCCGCGAGGAGCTCGTTCGTGCCCTCGAGACCCTCGACGACCGTGAGCAAACCGTACTTGTCCTTCGATATGGCTTGGACGCCAAGCCGCCTCGAACGTTGTCAGACGTCGGCTCCCGGCTCGGGATCACCCGTGAGCGAGTTCGCCAAATCGAAACCAGGGCACTCGGGAAGCTCCGTCACCCAAGCACCTTCTACGACCTTGAGAGCCTGCTCTAGTCCTGCCCCCGTTGGTCGATCAACGTAGGCTGAAACGCCATGAGCCTCTTCCGTGACCCGCCTGCGCTGAACTACGTCGACACTGGTTCGGGCTACATCGCATATCAGGTATTTGGCGACGGGCCTGTCGATCTCCTGTACAAGACAGCCCTCGACTCACATGCCATAGCGATGTGGGATTCCCCGCTGGTCGGCCGATTCTTTGACCGACTCGCGTCATTCAGCCGCGTTGTCACCTTCGACTGGCGCGGAACGGGAGCCTCTGACCCAGTGCTTGATGGAGGGACGACGCTCGATGTCTTCATCGATGACATCGGGTACGTCATCGATGCGGTTGGCATGGAGGATGTCGTCCTCGTCGGCGATCGTGAAGCTGGCCCGGCAGCGTGTCTCTATGCGGGGACGTATCCCCTCGACGTTCGAGGTCTTGTCCTTGTCAACAGTTTCGCAAAGATGATCCGGGCCGACGGCTACGACATCGGGCTGCCACCTGACGCCTTTGACCATCTGCTGACCTGGATGCAGGATCACTGGGGCAAGGACGACTACTTCCTGAACACCGCCCCGTCGATCGAGTCCGACATTCAATTGAGACGCTGGCTGGCCAGGATGCTGCAATACGCAGCTGCACCCGGATCGATCGAGCTCATCATGGAGTTCTATCGCCAGACCGACACTCGCGACATTCTCAGCTCCATCTCGACCGAGACACTGGTCATTTCGAGATCGGATGCGACGTACTACCGGCCCGCGTACTCGCGATACCTGGCCAACCATATCCCGAACGCAACCCTCACAGAGCTACCGGGCGCGGACACGGCTCCGTTCTTTGCTGGCGACGTCGAACCAGTCCTCGACGCCATCGAGGAGTTCGTCACCGGTTCCAGCACGCAGACTCGTACGAGTCGCACACTGGCGACTGTGTTGTTCACCGACATCATCGACTCGACCGCAACCGCCTCGCGCATGGGAGATCAGGCGTGGCTCGACACACTCACAATGCTGGACCGGTCGATGAGGGATCACGTCGCGCACTTCCGCGGCGACGTGGTGAAGAACACCGGAGACGGTCTTCTTGCCATCTTCGATGGGCCAACACGGGCAACCGAGTGCGCTGAAATCCTCGTCGAGGCGGGCGCACGATTAGGAGTCGAGGTCCGAGCTGGACTTCACACGGGAGAAATCGAGCGACAACCCGACGGAGACATCGTCGGCATTGCGGTACACATCGCCTCTCGAGTCACCGACACGAGACAAACGCCCGGTGTCACGGTGTCGAGCACGGTCAGGAGCCTCACCGCCGGGTCCGGGCTCAGTTTCACCGACTTCGGCTTGCACGATCTCAAAGGTGTCCCCGACCCATGGCAGCTCTTCGAACTCGAGATGTGACAGGAGATTCCACAATCTCGGCTGTGAACCTCAGAACAGCCGCATCACATCCGAGTCGACACCCTTGAGCTCCTCGTAGTCGACCTCGACGGTCGCAATGCCTCGGTCTTCCGCAAGCAGCTTCGCCTGCGGTTTGATTTGCTGTGCGGCAAAGATGCCTCTCACCGGGGCGAGCCTCGTGTCTCTGTTCAGGAACTCGAGATACCGCGTGAGCTGCTCGACGCCATCGATCTCTCCACGGCGCTTGATCTCAATGGCGACGGTCTCCCCTGCCGCATCTCTGCACAACAGATCCACGGGACCGATCGGTGTTGGGTACTCGCGACGAATAAGCGCCATACCGTCTTCAAAGGTGTCTGGGCGCTCTGCCAGCAGTCTCTGGAGTTCCAGCTCGACTCCGTCCTTCTGAAGCCCAGGGTCCTCGCCCAGCTCCATCTCCGTCTCGAAATGAATCTCGCCGAACTCGATGATCAGCTTCTCACCCTTGGGATTGAGAACGATCCACGCATCCTCTTCCTCAGTCAGCGTGTTGGGTGCGTTCATCCAGTTGAGGGGCTTGTACGCACCGCCGTCAGCATGGATTGCAACACACCCGTCCGCCTTAACCATGACCAGCCTTGTGGCCATCGGGAGATACGCGTTCAACCGGCCTTCATATCGAACGGAACAATCAGCAACTCGCAAACGCATAGGAACCAGCGTACGTAGCGAACTCTGCGTATGGGGTGCTCGACCAGATCTGAGCTGTGCTCAGCCGATCGAGCCTTCCATTTGGAGTTCGATGAGTCGATTGAGCTCTACGGCGTACTCCATCGGGAGTTCCTTGACGATCGGCTCGATGAACCCAGCCACAACCATCGCGGTTGCCTGGGCCTCCGTGAGTCCGCGACTCATCAGATAGAAGAGCTGATCTTCGCCGACCTTTGAGACGGTTGCCTCGTGACCGATATCAACGTCAGACTCTTCGATCTCCATGTACGGGTATGTATCGGAGCGAGAATCCTCATCGAGCAGCAGCGCATCGCACATCACAAAGGACTTTGCGTTCTCCGCACCCTCCTCGACGCGTACCAAACCGCGGTAGGCAGATCGACCGCCGCCCTTAGAGATCGACTTTGACGTGATAAGCGAGGTCGTGTTCGATGCAGCGTGCACCATCTTCGCTCCAGCGTCGAGCACCTGACCCGTATTGGCAAAAGCGATCGAAAGCACTTCACCGTGAGCGCCCTCGTCCATCAGCCACACCGCTGGGTACTTCATCGTGAGCCCGGAACCGAGGTTGCCGTCGATCCACTCCATCGTTGCGTTCTTGTACGCAGCAGCACGCTTCGTGACGAGGTTCAGAACATTGTTCGACCAGTTCTGAATCGTCGTGTAGCGACAACGGCCGCCTTCCTTCACGACGACCTCAACGACAGCCGCATGCAGCGAGTCGTTTGTGTACACCGGAGCGGAACAGCCCTCGACGTAATGGCAGAAAGCACCCTCGTCGACGATGATCAGCGTCCGCTCGAACTGACCCATGCTCTCAGCGTTGATACGGAAGTACGCCTGGAGCGGCTCTTCGACGTGGACACCCGGTGGCACGTAGATGAACGATCCGCCAGACCACACGGCAGAGTTGAGTGCTGCGAACTTGTTGTCGTTCGGAGGAATGATCGTTCCGAAGTGCTCCTGGACGAGTTCGGGGTATTCCCGAACGGCTGTGTCCATGTCGCAGAACAAGACGCCGAGCTGCTCAAGATCCTCACGATTGCGGTGGTACACGACTTCAGACTCGTACTGAGCAGTGACACCAGCAAGGTATTTCCGCTCAGCCTCCGGGATGCCAAGCTTCTCGTATGTCTCTTTGATGGAATCGGGCACCATGTCCCAATCCTTGGCCTGACCCTCGGTCGGCTTGATGTAGTAGTAGATGTCGTCGTAGTCGATGCGGTTAAGAATCCCTGCGCCACCCCATTGCGGGGTTGGTTTCTTGAGGAAGCGCTGATACGACTTGAGTCGGAAGTCGAGCATCCATTCGGGCTCGTTCTTCATCGCCGACATGTCGCGAATCAGCTGTTCGTTCAAACCTTTTTCAGGCTTGTAGACGTAATCCTCGTCGTCGTGCCAACCAAGTTGGTAGGCACCGAGATCAATGTCGACAGTGGTCACGTTGGGGCTCCTCAGAGATTGCACTACGCGGCTAGGAGAATCATACTCGCCGGGGAGCGTCAGTTGTCCGATCCCTGGTACGACCCGCCCGGACGACAGCGAGTGGGAGTGGGGGAAGACCATGTCATCCGGACGAGCCGCACTCAGTGACTAGGTAACGACCCGTGAGGCGTCATGGTTCCCGGCTATCCGTCAGCGACGACCTCAAGACCTTCGGTCGATAGCTCCGGGAGCAGAACCGTTTCAGGCTCTAGCACCCAGAAGTGCCGGCTGGTCGTCTCCCACCGCCCGAGCAACGTGCGAGCCATCTCGGAATCCGTCCGTTGCACATGGGATTCCAAAATCTTGGCGAGTCTCTCAGCATCAGCGTCGTCCAGTCGCCGAGGAGCAGGGGCATCGGCAGAAAGCAGACCCTTGCTTGCTGCGAGCGGGTCATACAAGAACAGCGTGCCGCCTGTCATCCCCGCGGCAACGTTCCTCCCGGTGGACCCGAGCACCACCACGGTGCCACCCGTCATGTACTCGCACAGGTGATCGGATGCGCCCTCGACAACTGCTATCGCGCCTGAGTTGCGGACCGCAAACCGTTGACCAACTGTCCCTGCGATGTACAGCTCGCCACCTGTTGCCCCGTACAGGCAGGCATTGCCCGCACCGTGCGCAACGGTCAAAGACTCGGTGATCGGTCGGATGGAGATCGTTCCGCCACCCATTCCCTTCGCGACGTAGTCGTTTGCGACGCCGCTGAGATCGATGTCGATGCCGCTCGTCAGGAACGCTCCGAATGATTGGCCGGCAGTCCCTGAGAGGCGGATCGAGACACTTCCGGTCCCAAGGCCGGCGTCTCCGACAGCTTCAGCGATCTTCCCTGACAAACGGGTGCCGACTGCCCTGTCCGTGTTCTTGATCGGATAGGCAACTGAGACCGGGCCACCTAATACCGCAACACTGCTTGCAGCTGCGAGTTCTTCACCGAGCGGTGAGGACTCCAACTTACGGAATGGCCGGTCGTCGCCAACATCAGCTCGGACCAGCATGTTCGCAAGGCTCTCGCCAAGGTCACCGTCAGAAGCGGTCAAGAGATCGCCTCGCCCGATCACGTCATCAAGACTCCTTGCCCCAAGTGACGCAAGGATGTGCCTGACGTCTTCGGCGACGAGGGTGAACAGCTGGACAACGCGGTCCGCTGTACCTACGTACTTCGCCCTGAGGTCCTCACGTTGCGTGGCGATGCCGACGGGGCAGGTGTTCTCGTGGCACTGGCGAACCATCTTGCAGCCCAGTGCGACCAGGGGAAGTGTTCCGAATCCGTAACGATCGGCACCGAGCATTGCTGCGACAACAATGTCCTTGCCCGTCCGGATACCGCCGTCCGTTTCAAGCGACAGCGACGCTCTCAGTCCGTTCGCGACAAGCGCTTGATGTGCCTCGGCGAGCCCAATCTCCCACGGCGAACCTGCATGCTTGATCGACACAAGTGGAGACGCACCGGTGCCTCCACCGTTGCCGGAAACGGTGATGCCGTTTGCGGAGGCCTTGGCGACGCCGACAGCGATAGTTCCAACACCGGGACCGCTCACCAGCTTGACGGAGACACTCGCCTCTGGCTTGAACGTCTTCAGGTCGTAGATCAGCTGTGCGAGGTCCTCAATCGAATAGATGTCGTGATGCGGTGGCGGCGAAATGAGGGTGACACCCTGCTCAGTGTGTCGCAACCGAGCGATCTCCGCGGTCACCTTGTGGCCCGGAAGCTGCCCACCTTCACCCGGCTTTGAGCCTTGGGCCATCTTGATCTGGAATTCCTCGGCCGACGCCAGGTATCCGGGGGTTACGCCAAACCGCCCCGAAGCGACCTGCTTGATCTTGGAATTGCGTTCGGTACCGAACCGGGCGGCATCTTCACCGCCTTCGCCCGAGTTCGAGCGTCCCCCGATTCGATTCATGGCTATTGCGAGGTCTGCGTGGGTTTCTGGTGACAACGCACCAAGCGACATCGCAGCCGACACAAACCGGGTCATGATCGACTCCGCTGATTCCACTTCGTCGATCGGGACAGCCTCGCCACTCGGCCTCAGGCTCAAGAGGTCACGAAGCTCCATGGCGTCGCGGTCTTCTTGGACAAGGGCCAGATACTTGTCGTAATCGTCCTGTTCACCCGACCGGACCGCCTTTTGTATGGCAAGAACCGCTCGGGGACTGGCGATATGGGGAACACCCCCTCGGCGATGCTTGTAGAAGCCCTCAGTCTCGGTCTCATCCGTCGAGAACCTGGCATGTCTGGCTCTGACATCTTCCGCTATTCGATCGAACCCGATCCCGCCAACGCGTCTACTGGCATACCGGAAAGCAAGCTCGCACACGTCGTCGTCGAGACCGATCGCCTCGAAGAGCTCCGACGAGCGATACGACTTGACTGTGCAGATGCCCATCTTGGACATGATCTTCATCAAGCCTTTTTCGAGGCTCTTTCGATAGTTCTCTTGGGCTTCGACGACGCCCTGGGGAACGTCTTCGGCGACCGCCATCGCTCTGACCTGTTCGATGGCGAGGTACGGATTGACGGCAGCAGCGCCGAACCCGACGAGACACGCCACGTCATGGGCATCGCGAGGTTCCCCTGATACAACGATGATGGAAGCGTTCATTCGCAGCCCTGCATCGATGAGCCGATGATGGACCGCTCCCACGGCAAGCAGCATCGGTATCGGTGCATCCTGTTCGGTGGTGGCGCGGTCGGAGAGGACGACGACAGCCGCGCCGCCTGCAACGGCAACTTCGACCTCAGCGCACACCTCGTCGAGCGCGTCGAGCATGCCCTTTGCCCCTCGGGACGGATCGAATACGACGTCGATCCATGCCGAGGCGAATGCAGGATCCGGTGCGGCGATGATCTTCTCAACGTCGGCATCCGAGAGCACGGGAGACGCAAGCTCGATCATGTGGGCCTGCTGCGGGGTCTCAACGAGCAGCGAACCGTGTCGGCCAACGTAGGTCCGGAGCGACATGACGAGGTTCTCGCGAATCGGGTCCATGGGTGGGTTGGTGACCTGGGCAAAGGACTGGTGGAAGTACCGGGTCAGTCGCTGTGGCAGTGGGCTCAGTGCTGCGATTCCCGTGTCATGACCCATGGACAGAACGGGTTCAACACCCTCTGCCATCTGTGCGAGCAGGAGCCTTCGCTCCTCGGCGGTGTAGCCGAACACCCTTGCCATCGCCTCAGGGTCAAAGCGGACATCCTGAAGCTCATCGAACGGATCGGAGATGTAGTGCGTTTCCGTGGAGATCCACTCGCCGTACGGAGCACGGACTGCCAGCCGGTCCTTCACATCCTCTGGACCGGAATGGATGCCCGTAACGAGATCAACCTCGAGCACATCGCCCGGGCCCAACTGCCCCGTGTCGATCGCACGCATCTCTACCTCTGGCGCAACACCGGCCTCCGAGGCGACGAGAATCGTGTCATCGGTGACCGTCCATCGCGCCGGGCGAAGACCGTTGCGATCCAATCCAGCAATCAATGTGCGACCGTCGCTGGCGGCAATGGCCGCCGGACCGTCCCAAGGTTCGACCAGAAACGCGTGGTACTCATGGAACGACTTGCGGGCTGGGTGGAGGTCCTCGACGTTCTCCCACGCCTCCGGGATCAGCATCTCTTTGACGTGGGCCAAGCCTCGACCCGCTCGCACGAGAACTTCGAACGCTTCATCAAGGCTCGCCGAGTCCGAGCCGATCCCAGGGCGCACCAGTGGTGACAGGTCTTCGGAGCGAGCCCCGAAGATCTCCCGGCTGAGGTCGTTCGACCGTGCAGCCATCCACGCACGATTTCCTTTGATGGTGTTGATCTCGCCGTTGTGGGCGAGCATGCGGAATGGCTGGGCCAGCTCCCATGCCGGATGGGTGTTCGTTGAGTACCGCTGGTGGAAGATCGCAAAGTCAGACTCAAACCACGGGTCTCTGAGATCCCAGTAGAACGCCTCGATCATGTCAGCGGTAAACAGCCCTTTGTAGACGACCGTCCGATGCGACGCTGAAACGACGTCGAGACCTTCAATCGGCGAGCGCTCGATCGCCTTGCGAGCACGAAACAGCGCATCTTCGAACGGTGCGTCTGGTTCATCGGTGGTCGGTGCAACGATCGCCTGCTCGATAACGGGAAGTGAGGCCCTTGCCGTTGGGCTCAGGACGTGGGTACCGATCGGGACGGTGCGCCACAAGAGCACTTCAACTTCCTCGGCTTCGAGAGCATCGGAGATGACTGCGCGAGCCGCTTCGGTCTCTTCGTGCGGGAGAAAGGCCATGACGACGCCGAGGGAATCTCGACCTGGCGGCTCGATGCCGTGTGCCGCGAGTTCACGTTCAAGAAGCCGATATGGCACTCTCGTCATCATTCCTGCGCCGTCACCCGTCCCGTCGGCGCTACGTGCACCGCGGTGATCGAGGTTGTGCAGGCACTGCACACCGAGCTCGACGATCCGGTGGGACGGCGTCGCCGAGCGGTCTGCGACAAATCCGACGCCACATGCATCGTGCTGGACGGTTGGGTCGTACAGCGGGAATTCGGTAGTCATTGGGCAGCCCCCGTCAGGAACCAGCGAAACTATCAGGATTCCGGGGTTTGCCGAAATCGAGGTGACCGTGAATACCGCCTCAGTACTGCGCTGCGATCAGAAGACCTGGCCGCACCAAGGCGCCCTCGCTGTCCGGAAAATCCGATGCAGAAGATCGACGTCAGTGGATGATCCCTGGACCCGATTGGCTTCGGCATAGCCGTATGCACTTTGACCACCGAGGTACAGCGCGCCAAGCACATGGATGTCCATCGACACGTCTGATGCATCCTCGGTTGGCAGGCACGTACCGGTCCCGTTCTCAACAGTGAGGCGATAGTTTCCGGATGCAGACTCCCGAAATGGGTCATCGAGCCCGATCACAAGATCGCCGTCGTGCTCATACGCTCGCGCTTCCAATGCTGCTTTCACATCCAGTATCCGCACATAGAGAGCCTCGTGTTTGAAGGTCCGCTGGATACGACGGCTCTCCGTCAGCATTGATCCCAACGGATCCTCCACGGGATAGAACGGGTACTTCACAGTGGACCGCATATCGATATTGGTAAGGAATGCCCAAAGGGAAGCGGTTGCTCGAGGCGTTGCGGAGATGACCTCATTCACAGACACGGTGCCGCTGTCGTGCCAGTCGTCGCTGTCTCCGCCCTTGAGACGGTAGATCGCATACCCGTCGGGTCCGTCAGAACCTTCGTGTGCGACGATGCGAAGCTTTGTCCGACCGCGCTTCATCCAGTCATCGTCGGCAAGAACTTCATCCCAGAGCGACTCGTTGCGGGAGAACATTCCCGGCGTCTTTCGGCACACATCTTCGTAGACCGCGGGCAGAACAGAGGCGGCGTCCTCAACGGAGATGCGGCGAACCCGGTCAATGTCGACCTCGTCGCGGAAGGCAACGGTGCTGCCTTCCATTTTCACTGAGTAGCAATGTGTCGCGATGCCGTAGCCGAATCGCTCGTAGATTCCGCTTTCGGATGCCCACAACCCAGCAACAGGAAGACCGGCGTCGGCAGCATTGTCAAGGTGGATGCGCATCATGTCGCGCAGCAGACCAAGCCGACGGTGCGTGGGATATACGGTCACGATCGTTGTCCCCTCCATGCCCACCTGGGATCCGCCTGGCACAGTCAGTGCAAGGTCGTAACCCCCGAAGGTGCCAACGATGTCATCACCGTCGAACGCAGCAAGTGTCCTTTCGGGAGGCAGATTCTTCCGGATGTAGTCGACGAAGTCGTCGGAGGGAAGGTCGTCGGCGAACCCCTCGATAAAGGCCAAGGTGAATGCCGGATACTCGTCGTCGGTAACGGGGCGGATCTCAAAGTCAGACATGGCGATCAGACTAGGACTCACGGTGGAGATCGGCGGATCCTCCACGGGCGTCGTGGGTGCGCCCAGACGTGCCTAGCGTTGTGGACACGAACAGAGCGAGGAGTACCGCCCGTGACAAAAGTCCGCATCGCCGCCCAGATCCATCCACAGCACGCCGACTACAGCGACATTCGACGCGCTGCAGCCGAAGCCGAAGAACTCGGCGTTGATGTGCTTTACAACTGGGACCACTTCTACCCGCTCTACGGTGGAGAGGCATACGGCAACGATGCCAACACCGGACGCCACTACGAGTGCTGGACAATGCTGGCCGCCTGGGCCGAAGCAACCGAGAACATCCGCTTTGGGGCGCTGGTCACCTGCAACTCGTACCGCAACCCTGAGCTCCTCGCCGACATGGCGCGCACGGTCGATGTCATTTCTGGAGGTCGCCTGATCTTCGGGATCGGCTCCGGCTGGTTCGAGAAGGACTACGACGAGTACGGATACGAGTTCGGGACAGCGATCGGGCGGCTGAACGCCCTCGACGCTGCGATGCCGCGCATTGTTGACCGCCTCTCAAAGCTGGATCCACCGCCGACCGGCGACCTACCAATTCTCATTGGTGGCGGAGGTGAAAAGGTGACGTTGCGCATCGTTGCCGAGTACGCCGATGTGTGGCACGGCTTCGGGGACGTCGACACGTTTGTTCGTAAGTCAGCGATTCTCGATGACTGGTGCACGAAGGTTGGAAGGTCGAAGCCTCGCGTCGAGCGTTCGGTCGGCATCAGCCCCACGACTATCGAGACTGCAGCCGACTACGTCGCTGCTGGCGCAGACGAACTCACGATGGGACTGAACGGCCCAGACTTCGATATGGGCCCCGTCCGCGAGCTGATCGCATTCAGAGACGGGCTCAGCTGAGCCCGTAGTCCCGGATCGAAGGCGGCATATCCACGCCGTCTTCAAGGTCTGGCGAAGGTTCGGGGGCTCCCGCAACGGTTGAGAGCGGGATAACTCCTGCCCAAATGCCACTGTTCATATCCTCCGGGTCGTCTCCGGGTGGGCCCGTCCTCACCTTTGCGGAAGACTCGGTGATGTCGAGCGCAAGCAGCTTTGTGCCCTTGTCTTCCTTCTCGCTTGGTCGTCTGGCTTCATCCCATCGACCGGGAAGCATGTGATCAGTCACAGCTTTGAACGCGACCGTCCGCTCGTCTGGCTGTTCAACCACGCGAGGGGTTCCAAACACCACCACAGATCGATAGTTGAGTGAGTGGTGGAACAAGGACCGTGCGGCGACGATGCCGTCGACGATCGTGGCGGCCACGCACACATCTCTCTCGACGATGCCTCGCATCATGCGAGACGCATGCGATCCATGCAGATAGAGGGTGTTGCCAACGCGTGCGTGGATCGTTGGGATCACGACGGGTCCGTCGTCAGTCGAAAACGAGATGTGACAGATCATCGCCTCGTCAAGGATGCGATGAATCGTCTCGCTGTCATATGCCCCGCGCTCTGGGAGACGCCGGACCTCGGATCTGGGGGTTTTCGGTTCCATCACCGAAACGCTAGTGCAGACCTACGCCAGACCGCGTTGCCATACCTCGACCAGCTCCCGATACTGATCCGAGGACTCGACGAGTTCGTCATGCGTCCCCTCCGACACAATGCGACCGGCATCGACCATCACGACTCTGTCCGCCCGTTCGGCGCTTCGAAGCCGGTGGGCAATCACGATCGACGTGCGGTCCTGAAGCAGGGCGCGAAGTGCACCTTCGACCTTGACCTCGGTCTCCGGGTCCAGGTTGGAGGTGGCCTCGTCGAGCACGATGATCTCGGGATCAGCTAGGAAGGCACGAGCGAGTGCAACGAGTTGTCTCTCGCCAGCCGAGAACCTGCTCCCCCTCTCGCGTACTTCTGTGTCAAGCCCGTCCGGAAGCGATCTGATCCACGTGTCGACCTCCATCTCAGACAGGACGTTCCAGACCTCTTCATCGGATGCGTCGGGCTTGGCATAGGTGAGGTTGTCTCGGAGCGACCCGGAGAACAGGAACCCATCTTGCGGAATCAAGGCGAGTGCCTCCACTCGCGATGCTTCGGTGACATCCTTGAGGTCGGTCCCATCAACCGCAACGACGCCTCGATTTGGGTCGTAGAACCGCATCGCTAGCTTCGCCATCGTCGACTTGCCGGAGCCAGTCTCACCCACGATGGCAACCCTCTCACCAGCAGCGACGGTGAGGGCTACGTCCTCAAGCACGGGAGTGCCTTCCTTGTAGGAGAAGGCAACGTCATCGAATGAGACTTCGCCTTCGATTGGTTCATCAAGGTCATAGGCACCCGGGCGCTCAGACACCTCAACCTTTTCGTCCATCAGCGGGAACAGCTTGGCCAGAGCGGCCAATGCCGACTGGAAGAGGTTGGAGACGTGCGACAAGTTGATGAGCGGCTGGAAGAACCAGGCGAGGTACAGCAGGA
>JBPCTY010000159.1:0-5748 GCA_051011415.1 Acidimicrobiia bacterium | reverse complement strand
ACAACGATGGGTGCGACACAGTTTCGATCTACCGCCCGTCGGAACTGCGTGTCTACATCATGAACGAGGTCGGGTCAGGGGACTCTGGCCTTGGTGCTGCTGATCTCAGCTATCCGCTGGGTAATCCCGGTGACAGGCCACTTGTTGGCGATCCAGACGGTGACGGCTTCGACACGGTGCACATGTACCGGAGTGCTACGAACACGGTCTACCTGGTCAACACACTCGGACCTGTACCGGCGGGATCCGTCGATGTTGCCGAGTACACATCTCCAATACTTGGGGATTGGGCCGGATCCGGGGTCGTGGCGACGTTTGGATCAACGCCGGCCCAGTTCGTCATCCCAGGAGCCGCGACATTCGAATACGGAAGCGCATCCATGACGCCGATAGCCGGCGAATTCGGTGCGCTGCCAGGCGGAGATCCGCTCCCGCCTGTTCCGCCTCCCTATCCGGACGTCGGATCCGGGAAGCGCATCATCTACTCGAACTCACAGCAGCACATGTGGATGATCGACGAGAACGAGAACCTCGTCGACGACTACGCCGTGACCGGCCGAAAGGGCATCCCCTACGTCGGCACCTACACGGTGTTCAGCAAGTCTGTAAATGCATGGGCCCCTTACGGTGGCATCACCATGAAGCACATGGTGCGATTCGTACGACCGTACTCATGGGGAAACAAGTGGTCGTATGGCTTCCACTCGATTCCGCGATACCCGAACGGGGAACCGATGCAAACCGAGGACGAGCTTGGATACTTCGGCTCCGGCGGATGTGTGCGACAGTCGGACCACAAGGCTGCGGCACTCTACGAGTGGGCGGAGATCGGCACGGTCGTACACGCGATCCCGTAGCTTGCTTTCCAGCGGAGCGCCGTGTTCAAGACCTGTACGCAGATGTAGTGTGATCCCCTATGGCGGTCATCGCCACCAAGCGACCACGGGGGAAACCGATGCCGGACAGCACCATCGTTCATGACGCTGAGTACTACATCTCACAGGCGCCCAACAAGGAAGCATGGGCTGAGGAGAATGCAGCGCTGACCGAACGGCTTGAAGAGCTTGAATCACGTTTTGGTCGCGCACCCAACATCATCCACATCATGTGGGATGACATGGCGTTCGGCGACTTGGGCATCCCCGCATTGCAGGCGATCCGAGGCTTTGAGGCCCCAAATATCGACCGAATTGTGCAAGAGGGGGCCATCTTCACAGGGTTCAGGACCGAGCCGTCGTGCACCCCCAGCCGGGCGGCCGTGATTACAGGACGACATCCGATTCGCAACGGCATGTCCAAAGTTGGATGGCCGTTGGAATTCGGTGGCATGAGCGGCGAAGAGGTCACGACTGCCAATGTGCTGTCTGAGGCTGGCTATGCGACGGCGTTCTACTCGAAGTGGCATCTGGGCGACATCGAGGAGTCCTATCCGTACAACCAAGGATTCGACGAGGCGCTCTTCGATCCATACAACCAGGTGTCTGAGGTGTGGAATGCCCAGGGAGATGCGGCGAATGCGGCGCTCAACGTCACCCCGGACTCCCGGAAGCCCTGGCCCTATGTGTACGACCAGCACGCCCTGACCCCCGATGGTTGGGTAATGGCGATCGAGGGCAATAAGGGCGAGGAAGGTAAGGAGTGGCGTCCGCCGTCTCCAGAGGCGTATCAAGAGATCGACATTGAGTGCGAGCGGCGGATGATGGACTTCATCGATCGCCAGGTATCGGACGAGAAACCATTCTTCGTGTCCTACTGGCCGCTGCTGATGAACATGTTCCCCATCCCCGAGAAGAAGACAATGCAATGGGGCTTTATGGCTGAGGGGTTGAAGCGGCTCGATGGATTCATCGGAGAGCTGATGGACCGGCTCAATGAGTTGGGGATAGCTGAAAACACCGTGCTGGTGTGCCACGCCGACAATGGGCCGATGAGCCATGATCCCCCTACGGGAATGGGCCTTGCCGAGACGATCTTCCGCGGCGGGAAGGGCAACTACACCGAGGGCGGCGTGAGAGTACCGGCGTTTGCATGGTGGCCTGGAACGATCGAACCGGGTGCGATTGTGAACGACATCATCCATGAAGTGGATCTCTTCACAACGTTTGCTCGGATCGGCAAGGCGATCGAACACGTACCGACGGACAGGGTCATCGACGGGATCGATCAGACATCGTTGCTGATGGCTGGCGACGGCCACGGTCGACGCGACTACGCCCACGTGTACCTCGGCGAAGCGCTCGCCGCCACCGTGAAGGGACGTTTCAAGCGACATTGGGGCGTTGGTGGTGGCCCGGACTCTGGTGTCTCGTCTGCCTTCTTCGATCTCGTCCTCGATCCACGAGAAGCATCACCACTGCTTGTGCCGATGGTGCACACCTACTCGCAGTTCGACCGAATTCGAGCGCGACATGAGTTGTGGAACGAGAAGTACCCACACAGGGACAAGGCGCGTGGCATACCGTTCACGGGTCTCTCCAACGCTCGACCCGAAACGTTGGCAATCGGCGAGAAGCTCGAAGCTCTACAAGATGATCTTCCGTTTGATGCGTTCGAGTTCATGGACTGGGAGCCACCATGGGAGCAGCAGCAAATGAACGCTGTGGACTGAGCGCAGTCACACAGCCAAACGGCTAGCGATTCGTAAGCTCGTCGGGAGTCGGCGGTTCGAACACAGCCGCCCACTCGTCGAGTTCACTCGGTGAGATGCTGAACGTGCCCTCCGGTAGGTCCAGGTTCCGGCTGGCCACTCGTTCGTGGAGCGTTGCAAGAGGGACAGTGAGGTACTCCAGCCGGACGTCGGCTCCGATCGCTTGAGCCCGCAGACGGATGTGATCTCGCTCCTCGCGGCTCCACACGCCCCAGTCCAGGATCACATCGACGTCGCTCTTGAGCAGTCGTTCGACGAGGTCCCACTGGACGCCGTGTACGAGAAGCTTCCGCTCGTCCCTTGCCGCTGCCTCGGCATCATCGGGGTACAGCTGCCACACCCACGAGTCGGCGTTGATCAGGATCCCCTCTCCCGAGGCTTCAAGCTCTCTTGCTCGAACTGTCTTGCCAGATCCGGGGAGTCCGCAAAGAATGTGAAGCGTTGTCATCGTGAAATCATGTGCTCCGGTGTTGTCGATGGCGCAATGCCCTACTCGGTGGGCATCTCTCTGCCGCCGCGTCTGCCTTGGGATGGTTGCTCCGTGCGAAGCGTCCGTGTCTGACTCTTCGGGTAGGCAAGCGGCATCCGGCCCACGAGATCCGACTCTGATGTCACTCGGAACCGCTTGATCTGTTGTCTGCGGGTCTTCGTGGAGTCCCGTCTGCTCCATGCCGACCGATACGACCTCCACTTCGCCTGAGGGAGTCCCGATCGCTTTGTCACGGCATATGCCCACACAGCGACCTCGGTCGCGAGGATTACTGGCGAAAGCGCCAGCCGCATCCAGATGCTCAGATACGCACCGAGCATGTCGATGCGATTGCGTTCCAGGAGGAAGAACTTCTCCGGAGACATGGTGAGTTGGTAGTCGTGCACAAGGAACGGTGTGGGGACGTGCCAGACATCGAATCCAGCAGCCGCCACAGCCCACGACAATTCAACGTCCTCGTGATAGAGGAATCCGGCTTCGGACCAGCCTCCAATGGCTTCCAGAACAGAGCGCTTGATGACGAAAGCAGACCCCTGGATGCCGTCGACTTTGGCCGACACAGTGGCTGCGGTGGAGATCGGCTTGCCGAGGTTCCTGTTGAACCCGAATCCAGCTTTGTGGAGAGACAGTCCTTCGGCGTTGAGCCCAGATCCGTCAGCCAGAGCCACGGTGGGGGAGGAGGCAGCGACCGACGGCTCGGACGCAATCGCTTCTGCACACACGGACATCCAATCGCCCTCGAGCACACAGTCGGCACCCATGACAGCGATGATCGGTTCGGAGAGGGCTTCCGCACCCACGTTGAATCCTCCCGCATAGCCAAGGTTTCGCTTCGAACGAACAAACACAACGCCCGGCGTCGAGGAGGCAAGCCGTTCGGCCACGTCACCGGTCGAGTCCGTAGAGGCGTTGTCAACGATGACTGTTGTGCCGTTGAAGCCGGTGGCCCTGACCGACGTAATGCACCGTTCCAGAGATGGCGCATCGTTGTACGCAACGATGATCAGCCCGACCTGCACGGTTATGTCGTTCCGTCAGAAAGGAGGGTTATGAACAGTGACGCTGAGAGCATCTGGAGTCCGAACACCGCACCGGTTGATGCGGCGACAAGCGTGCGAGTGTTGGTGAATTCGGGACCGCCTGATACCAACCAGGAAATGATTGTGATGAGCAGCCATATGCCGCATATGAGGACAAGCGTTGTTCCGATGAGCGCCGTGATCGTTCGGGACTTTGGCGACGTCAACGTCGCAACCGTTGGCGACACATGGAACCCGAGCTGGCGCTTGTACACGGCGCTTGCGACCCCAAAGATCATCAGTTGGAATCCAGCGAGTATGCCGAGCGCAGCCACGATGAACGTGTGGATCGATAGGCCGAGATAGCCAGTGACAATCGGACCATTTGCGAGAGCGATGGCGGCGACAAGAGCGAGCACAGTGATGATCGCACCCGGGAGCCCAAACAACATGAGTGGCCTGTAGATGAGCACAAGTCGGAGAATTCGTCCGAGGATGCGGAGACCGTCTCTCAGCGGACTGAGCTTCTTTTCGCCGACGCGAGGCAAATACTCGATCGGCATCGTCGCGGAATCAACACCCTGTTCCTTGACCTTTATCCCGATCTCGACCTCGATGTCGAATCCTTTTGCCTCGGTGTGGAGCGCAGCGAACGTGTCGCGCTGGAATCCGTAGAGACCGCTCAGATGGTCACCGCGATCCAACCCGTGCAGCGTCTGAAGAGTCCGTTCCATCACCGTGTTACCGACTCGGTTCACCCAAGGTGTGTTCGACGCATCGATGTCTCTGTCTGCGCGCACGTACTGGTGGTTGCCGAGGAGTTCAACCATCTTGGGGATCGCACTTGCCGGATATGTCGCATCCGCATCCATGAAGATGACGGCTTGTCCCGTGCATGCGTCGAACCCGGTCCGCATCGCTGAGCCCTTGCCCTTGTTGACCTTGTGCGTGCGAACAATGCATCCCAGAGCGGTTGCTTCGGATGCGGTGCTGTCTGTGCTGGCGTCATCCACGACGATGATCTCAGCATCCGGCATCGAGCTGCGAATGTCGTCGACCACCACGGGAAGGGCCTCGGCCTCGTTGTACGCGGGAAGAATGATCGACACTGTCATCGGGGCAGCCTCGGCGGTCCCATCAGTTTGGCGCGTGGTGGTCTCGTGGGTCACACGGTCACGATAGTGGCGGGCGTCAGTTGCCCCAGTACCCAGCGATCGGGTTCATCCACGAGTCGCCAAGCGGAAGGATCACATTTGCGGTGTTCTGCGAGTACGTGTCGCGCAGATAGAAGGTCGACGTTGACGGTCGGAAGACGCCGAGGGTGTCGACGCCGTCAGCATTCCAGTCGCCGGCGACAACTCGATCGCCGGACACCGTTCCTTCGTAGTGGAAGGCAAAGTCGATATTGGCGTCGAGAGAGTTCGTCAGGTACACCATTTCGGTCGAGGGTCGGTACACGCCAAACGTGTCGACGCCGTCGCCGTCCCAGTCACCGGCAATTGGCTGATCCCCGCTGTTCCCAAACGGCACAACGATGTCAGCGATCCCCTGGGTGTTGGTGTTTCTGAGATAGAAGGTCGCATCCGACGGTC
>JBPCTY010000158.1:0-2679 GCA_051011415.1 Acidimicrobiia bacterium | reverse complement strand
GTGTACACGTTGTCGTCGTCCCACAGTTCGGACGACACCATCGGATCGATCACGGAATGTGGCAAGTCGAAGATCTCAACCATCATCTGGCGGTGACGTTGCATTGCATCTGGGCTGTCATCGAGAGTGAGCTCGTTTGGCCATGCCATGTCGCTTGGAGCGGTTGCCGTCATCAGAGGTATTGGGTCGTCCTTCGTTAGCCCGTGGGCTTCGAGGAATGAGGCCATAGGTTCGCCTGGGTCCGTCGGGAAGAGAACCGAGAACGGGTAGTCGCGGTCCAGCAGTCTCTCGAGTCCCCCAGCGATAGCGGGTTCCCCGGCGGCGTTCGTCTGCACACAAACGGAGTTGAACGGCGCAAAGTCCACGTCCGTCATCATGGTCATCACACCTGGCGAGCGGTAGATGCGCCCTTGGGTCATATGAGTCGTGAAAGCTTCGTACGACGCAAGGAGGGAGGCGTGGCTCATGGTCGCGAGGTTCATGAGCTGAGAATACGCTCGGGAATCGCTGCGGGATACCATCACCAGCCAGCGACACGGAGTCACACGTGGATCTCGGCAGCGCCTACAGAGTTCTGGTTCGACCGATTATGTGGTCAACCTTCTCTGCGATGGTGGCATCACTTCTGGTGACGACGGTCGCCGGCTGGCTTGGTGTCTCGATGCTGGTTGAGGTTGAGGGAGAGCTGCAGGAGCTCAACCCCTGGTCGGTGGCATTCACCGCAGGGTTCGTCGTCTTGTTCGGTGGACTGATCGCAATCGGGATGCTCACGTTCCTGCCCCGTGCCGGACTCGTGTTCGGTGTGACCGCGATGATCGTGTTTGCAATCTCGCTCTTCATGCCGTTGACCCTCACGGCAGACGGCGGAACGCTCGTGACGATGCTCTTTGTCCATGTCGTCGTTTTGGCGCCGACGCTGATCCTGATTGTTCCGACCATGATCGCCCCACCCGATCGGGACGCCCTTCCAACCTGACACCAGTTGCTATCCGGCGGGGAGGTCGCCGCCCGCGGCGTAGGCAATCGCTTCGTCGAGGTTCAGCCGCCCACCTTGACCCACCAGCTCCTCGGACTCTGATTCAGCGATATCAAGGGTCGCATCCGCGAGACCGTACGAAGCAAGCTCGAACTGGCTGACGGCAAGCCCGTTCTTGACCTCTTGCGATTGCGCAGCACCTATCAGCCGAAGGGCCCTCCCTGCATCACCTTCGATCGCTGCAAGCCGTGCGTGGTCACGGATCAGAAGGATCGTGCCAGAGAGGTCACCCGACGAAGCAAAGAAGGAAAGGGCTTCGTTGAGGTGGCCTTGTGCGTCTTGGAGTCTGTCGAGTTCGATCTCGATGACACCAAGTTCCCGGTTGGTCCACTGCAGCATGAACACGTCGTCTGTCTGAATGAAGGCTGCATGTGCCTTTTCGAGTTGATCATGCGCCTTCGGGAAGTCCTGCTCGACCTGGTGTGCGTTTGCCAGCGCCCACCGCACACGTGCGATCCCCAATACATCGTGTGACGCCTCAGCGAGATCCAATGCCTCAAGCAGCAGTGGTGTTCCGGTACCTCGCGCGGCGTAATCCATTGCTAGGCCTGCGTTGTACAGGGCGTTGACGATGTCGTGGGAGGTACCGATCTGCCTCGCCAAGATGAGAGCCTCGTTGTAGTGAGCCGATGCGGCGTCCATATCCCCCGCCCACCATGCAAGCCCGCCGCGCGCCTCGAGAGCTGCGAGCCGCTGGCTGTCGGAGAGCTGCTCCATCGCTAGCACCTTGTCTGCCTGGACGCCTCCCTCGGCAATCGGTCCACGCATATGCCAGAAGCGCCAGAGGGCGAACACAAGCCGGGAAGCGGACTCGGCATCGCCAATCTTCATTGCATGCATCAGTGCGTGTTGGATGTTCCCCCGTTCGCCTTCAAGCGCTTGGAGCCACGCCCGCTGGTCGGCACCAAGCAGACCCTTGGCGGCGTGCTCGGCAAGATCGACAAACCACGCAAGGTGATTCGATTCGATGACCGATGCCCTACCGGATGCGGCCAATCGTTCCGCACCGAATTCACGTATCAGTTCAAGGACGATGAACCGCGACTCAGTGCCGGTGTCAATCCGCTTCACCAGGCTGTGGCCAACGAGTGCCTCAAGATCATCAAGCCATTCCCAGTACTCACGGTCGAGTCCGCACGTCGCTTCGATCGTGTCGAGCGTGGCTCCCCCGCGGAAGACGGAGAAATCTTCGAGCAGTGATTGCTGCGACGGTGAGAGCAGGTTGTAGCTCCATTCGATCGCCCCACGAAGGGTTCGCTGTCGCTCGTCGACGTCTCGGGAACCTGAGGTGAGAAGGTTGAGAACGTCACCGAGCCGCTCTCGCAACGCTGTCGGAGGCAGCACCCGCACACGTGCAGCGGCGAGCTCGATCGCAAGGGGGAGTCCGTCGAGAGCGATGACGATGTCTGAGATTGCCTCCATCGTTTCCACATCATCGGAGAGATCGGGTCGGACCTCGCGGGCCCTTTCGATGAAGAGATGCACTGCCTCCGATTCGAGCGGGCTGATGCCTGCATCTGGCAGTGACAGCGGCGGTACCTCGAACTCCCGCTCGCCCGCCACACGCAACGGCGTTCGACTGGTGACGAGTAGCGACACATCGGGTGCTCGCTTCAGGATGTCTGCGACGAGAGGTGCAGCGC
>JBPCTY010000157.1:0-8387 GCA_051011415.1 Acidimicrobiia bacterium | reverse complement strand
CACTTCCAATGCAGCAGTTGGGCGTCTGGCGAGGTTACCGGTGAACGGATGGGATTGCGCGCTCTCACGGGTCCAGATCCAGCTCAATCGGGACCCAACCGCGGAATTGCACCCAGCAGTGCGACCGTTGTCGACGCCGCCGACGAAGGGTGACTCAAGAACCAAGACATCCACCGTTATCATTTCGTGGTCCTCGGATGTCGCCGAACGGCCGCATCTTTCATCGATTCAGGAAGACACCGTATGCCTACCGTTTACGTCGCGATGAGCGCCGATCTCATCCATCCAGGTCACATCAATGTCTTGCGCGTCGCAAGAGAGTTGGGTGATGTGACGGTGGGACTCCTCACCGACGAAGCCATCGCCAGCTATAAGCGACTTCCCTACATGACCTACGACGAGCGGTTTGCCGTCGTGAGCCAGCTTCAGGGAGTCAGCACCGTCATTCCTCAGACAACACTCGACTACGTAGAGAACCTCGAAGCACTCAGGCCTAATTACGTCGTTCATGGTGATGACTGGCAGAGTGGTCCGCAGCAGCGAACCCGACAGCGTGCGATCGACGCGATGGCAGCGTGGGGCGGCGAGTTGGTCGAACCCGAGTACACACCCGGCATCTCTTCGACAAAGCTCAATGCCGCAGTCAAGGAAGTGGGGACCACGCCCGAAGTACGACTTCGCAGGTTTCGCAGACTTCTCGAAGCCAAGTCCATGGTCAGAGTCATCGAAGCGCACAATGGCCTCACCGGTCTGATTGCCGAACACTCCTCCGTTCAGCGCGATGGCGTGAACGAAGAATTCGATGCGATGTGGATCTCGAGCCTTACTGACTCCACTGCCAAGGGGCGCCCTGACATCGAGCTGGTCGACGTGACGTCACGCACACTCACCATTCAAGATGTGCTCGAAGTCACCACGAAGCCGATCATCCTTGACGGCGACTCCGGCGGCATGACGGAGCACTTTGTATTTCTCGTCAAGACGCTTGAGCGTCTCGGCGTCAGCGCGGTCATCATCGAGGACAAGGTAGGGCTCAAGAAGAACAGCCTGTTTGGCACCGATGTCGATCAGACGCAGGACTCACCGGAAGGGTTCGCCGCCAAGATTCGTGCGGGTAAGGAAGCCCAGGTGACCGACGTCTTTGCGATCATCGCTCGGGTCGAGTCCATGATTCTCGGCAAGGGTGTCGACGATGCGATTGAACGAGCCATGACGTATGTCGACGCTGGTGCAGACCTGATCATGCCGCATCACAAGGACCGGGACCCAGCCGATCTGTTCGAATTTGCTGAGAAGTTCAAGAAGCTTGGCTCTCCCGTGCCGATGGTGGCTGTCCCCTCTGCCTACTCGCAGATCACCGAGGCCGAACTACGCGATCATGGATTCGAGGTCGTGATCTATGCGAATCACTTCCTGCGGGCAGCGTATCCAGCGATGCTTGACACGGCGACATCGATCCTCGAGAACCAACGCTCGCTCGAGGCCGAAGAGCACTTGATGCCTATCAAGGAAATCCTCACACTGATCGACGGAGGTAGCTGAGGTGCTCTCCCCCGAGATCGCCTACGACGCGTTCTCGGATGCAGGAGTCAGCTTCTGGACGGGAGTCCCTGACTCCCTGCTGAAAGAGCTCAACAGCTTCGTGGTTGACGCCGCAGGTAAGGGATCACACGTCGTGGCGGCCAACGAGGGCGGAGCGATCGCGTTGGCGGCCGGGCACTATCTCGCATCCGGTCAGCCCGCAGCGGTGTACCTCCAGAACTCGGGTCTCGGGAACACCATCAACCCATTGCTGTCTCTTGCGGACAACGCCGTCTACGGCATCCCGATGGTGTTGGTGATCGGCTGGCGGGGCGAACCGGGCGCAAAGGACGAGCCGCAACACGTCAAGCAAGGTGCCGTCACCCTCCAGGTGCTCGAGGCGGCCGGGGTGCCGTTCGTCGTTCTCGATCAGGATGCGGCCACAGCCGTGTCCCAGATCACCGAGACAGTTACCTCGAGTCTCGAAGCCCAGCAACCGAGGGCAATTGTTGTTCGGTCTGGCACCTTTGCCCCGCACCAGTCACGGGGAGCTGAATCGTCGTCCCTGCCCCTTTCCAGGGAGGAAGCGGTTGTCACAGTCGCCGAAGCGATTGCAGAGGAGTCCGTTGTGGTCTCGACAACCGGCAAGACATCTCGCGAGTTGTACGAGTACCGAGTGATGTCCG
This sequence comes from Acidimicrobiia bacterium, assembly GCA_051011415.1. GTDB lineage: Bacteria > Actinomycetota > Acidimicrobiia > Spongiisociales > UBA5794 > SZUA-442. The sequence goes on along the minus strand of JBPCTY010000157.1, from coordinate 6,180 downwards.
GGAGCGATGGCGCACAGGACTTCCTCACCGTGGGAGGAATGGGTCATGCATCCCAGATCGCGCTCGGCATTGATCTTGCGTCAGACCGGGACGTATGGGTCCTCGACGGCGACGGCGCCGTTCTGATGCACATGGGGTCGCTCCCCGTCATCGGGCAATATGCATCAGCCCGCTTCAAGCATGTCGTGTTCAACAACGGAGTGCACGATTCAGTGGGCGGCCAACCGACTCCATTGGAGACCGCGTCGATTCCGGAAATTGCCAAATCGTCGGGCTATCGGTCGGTGCAGTCCGTTACGACCCGAGACGAGCTGACCGCTGCGTTGGCTGACCTAAAGACCACGACCGGACCTGCACTGCTCGAGGTCATGGTGCGTCCCGGCGCACGAGCCGACCTCGGCAGACCGGCGACAACCCCCGACGAGAACAAGCGCTCGCTCATGACCCACCTTTCGGACAATTGACGGCACACTGCGTCGAGGGTGCCATCGCCGGCATCGCTGACATCGTCACAGGCCTTGCGCCAGATACGGTGATGCTGTTCACGGGAGGCGCGTCGTTCGCATCCTCCGGAGCGGCAACGCCAATCAATGCGGCGCTGGCATCGTCAACGGTGATCCACATCTCAGACGTCGAACCCAATCCGACAATCGGCGCCGTTCAGACCGCCGTGGACCGTTACCGGGCTGCTTCACCGGAGCTCATCATCGCCGTGGGCGGTGGATCCGTCATTGATCTCGCAAAGAGCGTGCGACTGCTCGCACCCCAACCACGCGATGCCAAGTCAATAGTGCTTGACGGGCGAGGCATCACACTCCCGCCCGTACCAATGGTTGCAATTCCCACAACGGCGGGAACCGGAAGCGAAGCAACCCACTTCTCGGTCGTGTACGTTGACCGAAAGAAGCACAGCCTCGCCCACGAGTGGGGCAGACCATCCAAGTCCATCCTCGACCCTGAACTCACCTACTCGGTACCACCTCGGATCACAGCCGAGACCGGTCTCGATGCGCTTTCACAGGCTATCGAGTCGCTATGGAGCGTGCGTTCGACCGATGCTTCCAGCATCCACGCGTCCCGAGCTCTCACACTTGCCGCGAATCATCTGGAGCCAGCCGTTCGTGCTCCGACGCCCGAACATCGCAGGGCCATGTGCGAGGCATCGCATTTGGCTGGACTTGCTATCGATGTCACCACAACGACCGCTCCCCATGCCCTGTCGTACACGTTCACCAGCAGGTATGGCGTGCCCCACGGGCATGCGGTTGCCCTCACCCTCGGTGCGGTACTGGAACACAACGCTGCAGTCACTGAGCAAGACTGCGCAGATCCTCGTGGGCCGGCGTTCGTGCGATCGCGTATCGAACAGATTTCCTCAGCGCTTGGGGCCTCAAGTGCGTCGGATGCCCGAAGTCGTTGGGATGACCTGGCCCGTTCAGTCGGCCTCGCCACTGATTTGGGCTCTTTGGGTGTCAAAAGCGACGCGAGCAGGGATGCGATCGCCGATGCTGTCGACACACTCAGACTGTCGGGCAATCCGCGGACGCTCACTCCGCAGTCGCTCCGTGCGCTCATTCGATCCCTCCCCTAGGCCATCCTTGGGAATGCGAGATCCCGCAATACAATCGCGATTCGAGCCGGGGCGCCACACGAGCTGAAGGGTTATTCATGGCGAAGTTCTTCAAGCAATTCAAAGATCAGATGCGCGAACGCGAAGCCGCACAGGCGATCCTGGATCAGCCGATCGCTGATCGTCCGATAGTGGTCTACTCGGAAGACGACTACTCGTGGAACCAGCTTGGCCCATATGTGACCGCCGTGACCGCCGAACAAGGTCTTCCGATCACCTACGTCACCTCCGACTCGAACGATCCTCTCCTCGCACAACAACCAGAAGGCGTGACCGTCGTCAACATCACTGCCTCGATCTCTGCATTCCTTCCAAAGATCGACAGTCCGGTGTTCGTCACGACAATGCCGGACCTCGACACGTACCACATCAAACGTCCTGCGAAGAGCCTGGTCGCCTATGTGTTCCACTCCCTCAACAGCATCCATATGGCATACCGGACCGGGGCGTTTGATGCATACGATGCCTTCTTGTGCACCGGTCCGCACCACAAGGCTGAGCTCGAAGCCCACTACTCGATGATCAACAAACCGCTACCAGAGCTGTTCGAGGTCGGGTATCCGAAACTTGACGGCATCGTGCACAGATTCAATAGGTACTCCAAACAGCATCCAGACGAAACAACAGTCCTGATTGCCCCGTCGTGGGGAGACCACAACCTTCTCGCTGCGATGGGGCCCGACTTGGTTGAAGCGCTGACTGCTCGAGGGTTCCGGGTCGTAGTGCGCCCTCACCCAGCCTTCTTCGAGTCGATCTATCCCGAGGGAAGGGCAATTGTTGGGGATATCGAACGGACGTTTGATGGGAACGACCAGGTCGTGGTCGAGTCCTCGATCACGACCGAAGACAGCTTTCTCGAGGCAGACCTCATGATCTGCGACTGGTCGGGAGCCGCATACGAGTATGCGCTCGGGACTCGGCGTCCGGTGCTCTCCATCGATCTCCCTCCGAAGGTCAATAACGCTGACTGGGAGTCGCTCGGCATCGTTCCATTCGAGAACCGCATGCGCTTCGAAATCGGCGAGGTCATCGAGTCGGCAGACGTGGGCGTGGCAGCCGATATGGCTGAGCAGCTCATCGCTCGATCGGACCAATTCGAAGTCCAGCTCAATGAGCTGAGGGAGTCGAGCGTGTACAACGTTGGCTCGTCGGCCAGCGTTGGCGGACAAGTGCTAGCTGAACTCGCCCATCGAGGACTTACACAGAAGTGAAGCTTCTCAGTCTTCCGGCGTGGTGTCCGCCGAAACCTCTGCAGCGGTACGGGGTTCATTACTGGTGTCGGAAACAGGTTCATCCTTCTTGGGAACGAAGACTCGCTTGATCTTGTACCAAGAGTTCTTGATGACGAGCGCGGCCGCGGCAAACGCACCTACGACTGCCGAGACGATCAGTGTTCCCGTGGCGGGATCGAGATACGCAAATACTGGCATTGGCTTGGACTCCATGCTTTTAGGGACAGCTGCCAAACAAATCGGCATTCTATCGTAATGACTTGAATCTCTCCTTCTTCTACGAATGGAACGGCTGTGACACGCCCTAGCGGGTCTCCCAAGAACAAGGCACTGTGGATCGGTCTCGCGACCGGAATCCCGCTGCTCGTCTGGTGGGCTGGATTCTTCCCCGGCTTGATGAGTAGCGACTCGATCGATCAGTGGAATCAGGTGCTCACGTTTGAATTCCAGAACGCGCACCCGATCGCACACACCGCATCCATGTGGGGGATCTCACTGATCTGGGAGTCCCCAGGGGCCGTGGCTCTCGCTCAGGTTCTCGCCGCAGCTGTCCTCTTTGGGTTCATCGCACGCCGCCTCGTCCAGATCGGCGTCCCGCTCTGGCTCTCGGCATCGACGGTGTGGGTCATCGCACTCCTGCCTATGACCGGTGCGACCACGATCACGCTCTGGAAAGACATCCCCTTCGGTCTCGCCATGGGCTGGGTCTTCACCGAACTCGTCCTACTTGCGAAGGATCGCGACCGGTTCTGGGGAACTTGGGCCGGACCTCTGAGACTCGGGTCAGCACTCGGTCTGATGTGGGCGCTCAGAGCCAACGGCAAGTACACCGTCCTTGTGTTCCTGGTTGCCCTTGCGATCGGCGAGCGCCACCGCATACGAGGAATGCTTCGCACGATTCCAACCGTCGTTGGCATCGGCGTGGTTGTGCCCGCGATTCTGATCGTCGCGCTTCCGGTAACCAACAATCCGATCGAACCGGCGCAAGTGTTCATGCCGGATGTCGCAGCTGTGATCGTGCACGACCCCGAAACCTTCGACGATCGAGACATGGAGCTGATTGCGGAGGTTGCGCCCATCGCCGTTTGGACCGACCGTTACGTCTGCGGCGACAGTTCGCCACTTCTCTTCGACCCCGAGTACAGCAATCGAACCATTCAGGAAAGCCCATGGGACTATCGAGGTCTCGTGGTCCGGACTGTCGTCGGAGCGCCAGGGACCGTTGCGGGACACCGTTGGTGTGCCGGCGAATACTTGATTTCGCCAATCAACCGCACCGATACCTTCGTGCACAGGCCGCCGTACAACATCTGGCCAAACACGCTCGGTCTGGCGCGTGACTCCATTTCGGATCGGGCATTCGCCGTCACGTCGTGGATGTACGTTCAGGCTGAGCGTTCGTCCATCGAGTGGCTGACGTGGCGGCCGGCTCTTGTGATGCTGATAGGCCTGGCCACATTCGCCGGCGTATGGTCGAGGAGGCGATTGTGGCCGCTCGGCTGGATCGGTGGGTTGTTCGTGATCCATCTGGCAAACGTGTTCTTTACCTCGCCCAGCCACGAGTTCCGCTACGCATTCGGTCTCTATCTGATTGCACTTGCGTCGCTCCCGTTGTGGTACCTCATCACGGACCCGGAACGTGCATCGATCGCGGGATCAGGCTGACGCGTCACCTCGGCAGGCTCAGCTCCCGCTGTGGGCCGTCCGCTTCCAATTGGGCATGAGACGCGACGCAACTCTGATCGGTAGCCACAACATCGCAATGAGCGCGACGTATGGGTATCTGGCCACGTACTTGCCAGGGACTTCGTCCACCACGAGGAACACCATCGGGAGCAACACAACGATGGCGGCAATGCCGGCCAAGATCCACCAGGGCCATAGACCAGCCTCGGGAAACACCGCTGCGACGAGAGCCAGGACCGCAATCATCAGCGCGATGAATGATCGTCCCGGGTTGTACAGCCGAAATGCAAGATCGAGAAGATCCATTCGTCTGTCGCGCAACCCGGTACCAATGAGTTCCCTTCCGTAGGCCCGCTGTACCGATCGCTTTCCTCGCACCCAGCGAGCCCGTTGCGTTACCGTCGCGCCGGTCTCTGTTGGTTTCTCATCCCGAACCTTGACGTCATGCAGCCAATGAGTTTTGTGACCGGCCAGGTTCAGTCGGACATTCAGGGCAAGGTCGTCGGTCAGGTCGTCGGTCACTCCCCCTGCGTCATCCAGCGCCTCAGCGGTGAATGCCATGCCAGTCCCACCCAGATCGCAGGACCATCCGAGGTTTGTCCGTGCGAGCTGCACCATTCGATTCGATGCCCAATATGTGAGCGCACTCGCCGTGGCAAGGGCGGAGCCATCGGGGTTTGCAACATCCAGGTAGGTCTGGACCACATGGTGCCCATCATCCATGGCAGATGCAATCGAACTCACGAAGTCATGTCCTATGCGGTTGTCGGCATCAAGAATGACCACCGACTCGCCCGGCTCAAGCGGCTCTGCTGTCAGATACCAGGCAATGGCTGCACCCTTTGCGCCCTCGCCCGATGAACGCTCTACAACCTCAACGTGCTTTCGCGCACGAGCTGCCGTGTCGTCGGCGCACCGGTCCGCAATCACCACAGAGCGACACTGGTTCGCATCGAAGTCCTGACTTGCAAGATCCGAGGCTATCCCCTCGATGACGTTCGCCTCGTCGTGTGCGGGCACAAGTATCCGCATACGACGGACCGAGGATGAACGAGTTTGAGCAGCCGGAGAACGAAGGCCCCACAGTGACACGACCGTCGAGTACACGGCGGGTGCGACGAAGAGCAGCTGCACCAACCAAAGGAGCGCCCGTATCATGCGTCGCAGCGTAGCCGGGCGACGAAAGTCACCAACTGACCCGAAGCACCATCACATGACGCAGAACACATCAACGGGTCCGATCGCAGTCGTACTCGGAACACGCCCAGAAATCATCAAGCTTGCGCGCATTGTGGAGCTTCTTGGTGACGACGCCCATGTGGTGCACACGGGCCAGCACTTCGATGCAAACCTCTCAGACACATTCTTCACCGAGTTCGCAATGCGGCCGCCGGACACCTTCATCGGCGTAGGCGGCCAAACTCGTGGGCAGCAGATCGGGAACGCGACGTCGGCGCTCGACAGCCTGTTCGCCGAGATCGAACCCTCGGCAGTGGTGGTCCAGGGCGATACCAATTCCGTAGCGGCTGGAGCCATCGCGGCCAACAGCAACAGCATTCCGCTCGTTCATGTCGAGGCTGGCCTCCGCTCCTTCGATCGCGCAATGCCCGAAGAGCACAACCGTGTCATTGC
>JBPCTY010000156.1:0-11173 GCA_051011415.1 Acidimicrobiia bacterium | reverse complement strand
GACGATGAGTGAGCCCCTTGTCGTCGCGACCGACCTCGTGAAGCAGTTCCCAGTGAAGGGTGGAATCCTGCAGCGCGAAGTCGCGACGGTGAACGCAGTGGCGGGTGTCAACATGACGATTGCTCGGGGCGAGACAGTTGGCTTGGTTGGCGAATCCGGTTGCGGCAAGTCAACCCTCGGGAGGACTCTGGTTCGCCTTGAGGAGCCAACGGCAGGAACGATCACGTTCGACGGTCAAGACATCACCCATCTCAAGGGATCCGGTCTGAAGCCGTTCCGGAGTAAGGCTCAGATCATCTTCCAGGACCCCTACTCGTCACTCGATCCTCGTGCCCAGGTAGGGGCGTCTATCGCAGAGGGCCTCCGGATTCACGGTGTCAGCAACAAGGACGAACGACAGGAACGAGTCAATGAGATGCTCGAGCTGGTGGGGCTCCAGCCGAGCCATGCTGGCAGGTTCCCCCATGAGTTTTCTGGTGGCCAACGTCAACGAATCGGGCTTGCCAGAGCGCTGATCCTGCGGCCTGACTTTGTCGTCGCGGACGAACCAGTCTCAGCATTGGATGTGTCAGTTCAAGCCCAGGTGCTGAACCTTCTCAAGGAACTCCAACAGGAGCTGAACCTCACCCTGCTCTTTGTGGCGCACAACCTTGCCGTTGTGGAGCACATGAGCGACAGGGTTGCGGTCATGTACCTCGGCAGGATTGCGGAGATCACGGACCGCGACAGTCTGTATGCGGATCCGCTCCATCCGTATACCGAGGCGCTTCTATCCGCGATTCCCATGCCGGACCCAGATCGACCACGAAACCGGCAGATACTTCAAGGTGAGGTTCCCTCACCCATCGATCCACCACAGGGGTGCTACTTCCATCCGAGATGCCCGATTGCACAGGACGGTCTGTGCAACGTTGACGTTCCGACACTCGCCCAAGGCCCCGGCAAGACTGAGCACCTCGCTGCCTGTCATCTCCGCACGGGCCCAAGAGCGGAGACTCCGGCGTCAGGCTGACAACTGCTCGGGATCCGACACTTCTCACCTAGGACTGGCGGCTCTGGCCGGGCCTCCAGAACACGGCGAGCAGCAAACCCGCAAGCACGGCCCCCACGCCGGCGAGGGCAAGACCAACCCAGCCGTCCAACTGGGACGCAACCGACACACCGTCGATGACGACCTTGTCGTCGATCGAGTAGACGCCGGGACCGGTAATCGCAATCGCGGTTGCCGCCAGTGCAAGGACAGCAACGTACTCGTAGCCCTCTACGTCAACATCGTCCTGCATGAAGGCGGTAATGAAGAAGCCAGCTTTGCGGTGAACGGTCCAGAACGCAACGGCCATAACGCCCACCACACCTGCCGCTGCAAACCCGGTCAGCGCTCCAACGATCAGCAGGACGCCGACTCCGAGTTCTGTTGCTGTTGAAGCAAACCACTGGAAGCCGGGCGCCTTGAACCCCAGCCAGCCAAACCAATTCGTCGTCTTCTCTCGCCCCATGAGATGCTTCACGCCATGTGCGAGGAACACCACGCCAAGCCCGATGCGAAGTACGAGCAGACCTGAACTGACTGGATCTTCCACGATCACCACCTATCCAATCGGCCGCACCAGGGCGGTGCTACCAGCGATGTCGCGACATCGGCACCCTCAGAGTCCGATTGCAACGTACTTCGTCTCCAGGTACTCATCCAACCCTTCATGCGAGCCTTCGCGACCCACTCCAGACTCCTTGTAACCACCGAATGGTGCGACCTCGGTTGACATCAGTCCGGTGTTCACTGCGACCAATCCGTACTCGAGACCCTCGGCGACCCGCCAGATCCGACCCAGGTCGGCAGCGAAGAAGTACGACGCCAAGCCAAACGGCGTGTCGTTGGCCATCTCAATCGCTTGAGCCTCGGTCTCGAACCGGAACAGAGGCGCAACGGGGCCGAAGATCTCAGCCGAAGAGATCTGCATCTCGGGTGTCACATCTGTAAGCACCGTGACCTCGTAGAACGTCCGGCCGAGTTCATGACGCTTGCCACCGGTCAAGGCCGTCGCACCATGCTCACAGGCATCGTTCACGAGGGACTCGACCTTTTCAATTGCTGCGTCGCTGACAAGCGGCCCAATATCCGTTGCCTCGTCCACGCCAGGGCCAACTGCAAGGTCCTGCACAGCAACGGCGAGCCGCTTCGCAAAGTCGTCGTAAACGCCGGACTGCACGAGAACTCTGTTCGCACACACGCAGGTCTGTCCAGCGTTCCGGTACTTCGACTGAATCAACCCCTCGACTGCTGCGTCGAGATCCGCGTCGTCGAATACCACAAACGGTGCGTTGCCACCGAGCTCCATCGATACACGTTTCACGGTGCTCGCCGATTGTTGCATCAGCATCTTCCCAACCGCGGTTGATCCGGTGAACGAGATTTTCCGCACGAGCGGGTTAGCCGTGAGCTCTCCACCGACAGCCGCTGGATCAGCGGTGGGCACCACATTCATCAACCCTCGGGGAAGCCCTGCTTCTTCAGCAAGATACGCAGCTGACAAGGCGGACAATGGTGCGAGCTCGGATGGCTTCACGACTGCAGCACAACCGGCGGCGAACGCTGGTCCGAGCTTCCGCGTGATCATTGCAAGGGGGAAGTTCCAAGGAGTAATGGCGCCGACAACTCCAACCGGTTGTCGCAAGGTCAGCAATCGCTTCGATGCGTCATGCGTCGGGATCACATCCCCGTATGCACGCTTCGCTTCCTCGGCATACCAGTCGATGAACCCCGCGGCGTAGCCGACCTCGCCGCGAGACTCGCTGAGCGGCTTCCCCATTTCGGCCGTCATGATTGCGGCGAGATCCTCGGTGTTTTCCTTCAACAACTCGGCCCACCGTCTGAGAACGGCGCCCCGATCCTTCGTTGTCCGCGCGGCCCACGCATGGCGTGCCTGCTCTGCAGCAGTGATAGCTCGCGCCGTATCCGTGGATGACATGTCAGCCACGCTGGCGATGCTCTCACCGGTTGCGGGGTCAACAACATCGAAGGTCTTGCCCGAATCGGCATCGATGCGCTCACCGTCGATGTACGCCTGCGTTGTGAGAAGTTCCGGTCTGGTGAGGTTCACTGTCATCCTGGGTCCGCTGCGTTCGATTCTAGAACGAGCCCGCCGGCGATCTTCCGAGGCAGCTCGGCGCAGGTTGATAGCCAGGGAGGTGGGCAAAGCGAACCTTGCAGTACCATCCCGTCGCAATGTCTGATCTCCCTTTCCGGAATGTCGCGCTGATCGCGCACGTCGACCATGGCAAGACGACACTCGTCGATGCCATGCTGTCGGCCGCTGGCGTCTTCTCCTCTCATGAGGAGAAGGTCGACCGTGTGCTCGACTCAGGTGACCAGGAGCGTGAGCGCGGAATCACCATCCTCGCAAAGGCTGCCGCCATTGAATGGCACGGCACCAAGATCAACCTCGTCGACACACCGGGCCATGCTGACTTCGGTGGAGAGGTGGAGCGAGCGCTCGCCCTCGTCGACGGTGTGCTGCTTCTTGTGGATGCAGCCGAGGGTCCCATGCCACAAACCAGATATGTCTTGTCAAAGGCCCTCGCACAACAGCTACCTGCCGTCGTCGTCGTGAACAAGGTTGACCGTCCGGACGCACGAATCGCCGAAGTCGTCGACGAGATCTACGAACTGTTCTTCGACCTCGGTGCCGATGATGAGCACATCGAATTTCCAATCATCTCCGCCGTAGCCCGTGAGGGTCGAGCGGTACAGGGCATGGAGCTACCAGCTGCTGATGCGGACCTCTCCGTTCTTCTGGACACGATCGTCGAGACGATCCCGGCACCAGCCGGTGACCCGGAAGCACCACTTCAGGCGATCGTCACGAACCTCGACGCCAGCGATTACCTCGGGCGCCTTGCCGTCGGCAGGGTGGTCCAGGGAACTCTGAGGGACGGCGCCCAGATTGCGCTGTGCCACTCCAACGACGAGGAACCACCGGTCAAGCGGAAACTTGGCCAGCTGATGGGGTTCACTGGGTTGGGAAGAGCCGACACTGACGAGAGGCGCGCAGGCGATCTCTTTGTGGTCGCCGGCTTCCCAGAAGTGGAAATTGGGGACACTTTCGCTGACCCGATCGATCCGAAGCCACTTCCACGGCTTGAAGTCGATGAACCCGTTCTTCGTATGACCCTCGGCGTGAATACGTCTCCGCTCAGCGGTCGAGATGGAAGCATGCTGACCTCGCGGCAGATTCGTGAGCGACTCGAACGAGAAGTGCTCGGAAACGTCTCCATCCGCATAGGCAACACTGCTTCACCTGAGGTCATCGAAGTCGCAGGTCGAGGTGAGCTACAACTCGCTGTCCTCATCGAGACCATGCGACGTGAGGGATTCGAACTCCAGGTCAGCAGACCCGAGGTCATCATCCGTGAGATCGAGGGCATTCTCCACGAGCCACTCGAACGTGCGGTCGTGGACATACCTGACGAGCACGTGGGCACGGTGACCCAAACCGTTGCACCTCGAAAGGGATCGGTTACCGACATGCGCCCCGGCGATACAGGGCGCACGATCGTGACGGTTGAGGCACCGGCTAGAGGCCTCCTCGGGTTCCGATCACTCCTCATGACTGCAACACGGGGCACAGCGCTCGTCCACCAACACCACGCCGGCTGGATGCCATGGGCGGGAGACCTTCCCCATCGTTCAGGCGGAGCCATCACGTCCGACCGCATTGGGACGTCAACAGCGTTTGCGCTCGACAACCTCCAGAAGCGCGGCGATCTCTTCATTGGCCCCGGCGCTGACGTGTACGAGGGCATGATCATCGGTGAAGCATCCAGACCCGAGGAGATGCAAGTCAATCCGACAAAAGGCAAGCAGCTCACCAACATCCGCACGCACTCGACCGACGAGGCGATCAAGCTCAAACCGCCTCGGAACCTGACGCTCGATCTTGCAATCGAGTGGATCGCTGATGACGAATTGGTCGAGGTCACCCCGGATGCGATACGGGTCAGGAAGCGCCACTTACAAGAGAGCGAACGTCGGCGACTCAAGCAGAAACGCTGAGCTACCGCCTTCCCTCGCTGCTACGACAGCACTGGTTCATGACATTGCTGTGAGCCGTGATTGATCCCCAACGGATCCTTGACCGGTTCGAAGCAAGGCTGCACGCTTGTGGGCATCCAACCCCTCGAGCTCTGCCAGCGCCGAGGTGTCCGCTATGAGGCGGTCCGGTTCATCGAGACGTAGCCACGTCGACGCTCGCAGAAACGACATGGGTGAGAGCCCAGCTTGGAAGCGAGCCCCACCAGCGGTCGGCAGCACGTGGTTCGGCCCTGCCCCATAGTCAGCGAACGCCTCGGCAGACGCCCTTCCGACAAACGCCGAACCGAATGACGTTGCATCAGACAACACCGCATCTGCATCGGCCATGTGGATTGCCAAGTGCTCCGGTGCGACCTCGTCAGAAATCTCGATCGCTTCTGACCGAGAGGACGCAACGTAGATGAACCCGTTCGAGCAAGCGGCCCGAGCTGTATCAGCCGTTGACAGCCACGCGACTTGAATCGCCATCTGTCGTTCGACTTCGTCGGCCAACTGCTCGCTCGTCGTCACCAGCATCGGCACGGCATCGTCATCGTGCTCGGCCTGTGCCAAAAGGTCCGCAGCGACGAGCTCGGCATCGGCACTCTGATCGGCGAGGACGAGGATCTCACTCGGCCCAGCCAAGCCCTCGATCCCAATCTCTCCGAACAGGTGCTTCTTGGCCGCGGTGACCCAGCGATTGCCTGGCCCCACCACCATGTCACAACGCGGTCCGAATACTCCGAAGGCCAGCGCTGCGATCGCTTGCGCACCGCCAGCGAGGACACATGCGTCGGCTCCCGCGACGTGGGCAGCCGCCAACGTCACATCCGTCGCACGGGGCGAAGCCAGCCAAATCGATGACACACCGGCAACCCTGGCGGGAACAACGGTCATGAGCACAGACGATGGGAGGGGGTACCTGCCACCGGGTGCATATGCGCCGGCCGTAGCGATCGGCGTCCATCGATGTCCGGCCTGGCCGCCATCCACATCAATGCTGATGTCAGACAGGGCATCTCGCTGGGCCTGTGCGAACAACTCGATTCGTCCCGAAGTGCGAGTGAGGAGATCGAGCGTCTCACCTCCCACTCGTAGCGATGCAGCCTCGAGATCCTCAGGTAGGGCGACGATTGGTTCGCCAGATGCGATGTCCCCGAATCTCTCCGAGTGCTCGCGCACTGCCTGCTCGCCGCGTCGTCGAACATCCTCGACGATGGTGGCCACATCGTTACTTGTGTCGACGTCGGTAATACGGCGTCGAGCGACATATGTATCGATCTGCGATCGTTGGAGGCGTTGCATCACCCCACCTTCCTCTCCATTGGACGTCGAGTGACTCTCCTGCTTCTGAGGTCAAGGGTCCGCGTCACATCCGCAAGATCCACCCCAGCCTCGACAGCCTTTACCGCGAGGAAGTACAGGACATCGGCAAGCTCGTGCGTCGCACCTGACACATCGCGGGCCCCAATCAACTCCTCGACCTCCTCGCGCAGCTTGGCATCCAGCAATCCTGGATCGGCGAGCAGGCGGGCTGTGTTTGATCCTGCTGGTGATTCCTCTGCGATTGCGCGAACCGAACGAGCCAGCTCGCTCAATCCGTCTCCAGGACCCCAACACGTCCGCGTGTCGTTGTGGCAAAACCCAGCTCCGCCTTGCCTGACGGTGAATCGAAGGGCGTCTTCATCACAGTCGAAATCAACCGCAAGCAGTTGCTGCGTTGCACCGGATGTTTCGCCTTTACGCCAGATTCCTCGTGACCGACTCTGGTAGATCCCAACCCCTTCGTCGACAGCAGCTTCGAGGCTGGATCGGCTTGACCAGGCAAGACCGAGCGCTGTGCCGAACTCGTCAACCACCACTGTCGGCCACAGCTGTTCGTCTGAACCAGACAGTGGGACGGCAACGGCTGCTCCAAGCCCGACAGTCCCGTCGTAGAGCGCCATTCCTACTTGAGCATCAGCACCCATCGAATGAAGGGCGGCGACCTCGTCAACAGATGACACTCCTCCGGCGATGGTCACTCTCGTATTCTCGGCGGCGCTCACGACCGACTTTGCCACGTCGAGATCCGTGCCGCTCAGTCTTCCCTCCCGCTCCACAAACGTCACCAGGAAACCGCCACAGAACTCCTTCAACTCGGAGATCGTGTCAAGCAGGTCCTTCCCAGACCCGGTGCGCCATCCGTGTGTGACTACTTCGCCGTTTCTTGCGTCGGCGGCAACGATCACCCGCTCCCTCGGGAGTTCCCTCAGCAGATTGGGAGTAGCCGCGGTGCCGATGATCACCTTGCTCGCTCCTGCGTCTAGCCATCGGAAGGCTTGCTCGACTGATCGGATGCCTCCTCCGACCCGAACGTCGCCGGCCCGGATCAATGGCTCTATAAGGGCAGCATTGGACCCGTCTCCCCTTGCTGCGTCTATGTCGATGACAGCAACCTCGCCTGCTCGGGAGAAGCGCTCCATCAACGGCCCGGGCTCCCCCGCATCAATCGCAAGAGTCTCGCCACCAACAAGCTGCACGACTCGTCCGCCTACTAGGTCGATTGACGGCACGATCATGCTCTGACCCCGATCCCTGCATTTACGAGCTCACGTTTCAGTTCAGGGATCGTCGTGACACCATCGTGAAGGATGGAAGCCACCAGCACGGCGTCCGACCCAGCTCCGAGCGCCAGAACCAGATCGTTTGCGGTGCCTGCGCCACCGGATGCCACGATCGGGATGGCAACCGCTGCTCTGACCGCTGCTATCAGCGCATCGTCATAGCCGCTGTTGGTTCCGTCTCTGTCCCAGCTGGTGAGGAGGATCTCTCCAGCGCCGCGTTCTTCGCACGTCTGCGCCCAATTGATGACATCAATCCCTGTTCGCACTGACCCGCTGTTGGTCAGAACCTCCCATCCGGCTGATCTCCGTGCCGCGTCGATCGAGACGACGGCGCACTGCGATCCGAACCGGGCTGCAATCTCAGTGATCAGTTCAGGGTTGGCAACTGCAGCGGAGTTCACTGCAACCCGATCAGCACCGGCTTCGAGCACGGCCTGTGCGTCGGACAGCGATCTGATTCCTCCGCCGACGGTCAGTGGGATCGAGAGCACTTGGCGGACGCTTTGGACGGTTGAAACGGCATTCGCCCGCCCTTCCGGCGTCGCTGACACATCCAGGATCACGATCTCATCCGCGTTGTCCTGTTCGTAGCGGCGGGCGGTCTCAACTGGGTCACCGGAGTCTCGGAGCGAAGAGAACCGCACACCCTTCACCACCCGTCCGTCCTTCACATCGAGACACGCAATCAGACGCGGTGCAAGCATCACGCCACCTCCTTGACAGTGTCGAGCCAAGAGTCGAGCACACGACTTCCCCAGGCTCCGGACAGCTCCGGGTGAAACTGACAACCCAGCACATTGCCGCGCTCGACCGCGGCGACGAACGTTCCGCCATGGTCGAACGAAGCTGTCTTCCAGCCGTCGGGGACCGCAGATACCGCGTATGAGTTAGCGAAGTAAGCCCAGCCGGACTCCATGAACCGGGACCCTTGCGGTGCGCTCACGGCGTTCCAACCCAGCTGAGGTACAGATACGGTGCCCGGAAGACGCTCCACACTCGACTGGAGTACACCAAGCCCTTCAACTCCGGGATCCTCGGTACTCGTCTCAGCGATCACCTGGAACCCGACACAGATCATGAGGGTCGGTCGGTCCGCAGCGATGCGTTGGCGCACCTCCGCGCCCAAGCCCCCTTCCTTGAGCGCTCCCATGGCTGCTCCGAATGTCCCAACGCCTGGGACGACGACGCCGTCGGCCGAAGCGATTGCTGTCGCGGACTGCGTCACTACCGGTTCCACTCCGAGACGTTGGAACGCTCCTACTACCGAGGCCAGGTTTGCCGTTCCCGTGGGAACTACTGCAATCGACGATGTCATGTGAGTGTTCCCTTGGTGCTCGGTATGTCCTCACCGGATATCTGCACCGCTGTGCGCATGGCTCTGGCGAGCGCTTTGAACGAGGCCTCAGCGACGTGATGACTGTTGTCACCTCGGATGGCATCAACGTGCAAGGCCAACCGGCCCTCCACCGCAAAGGAGCGGAAGAAGTGCACGATGTTCTCCGTCGCCACATCGCCGACCATTTCCCTGCCGAAGGGCAGGTGGACCTCGGGCCATCCTCTACCCGAAAGATCGACCACGACGCGAACCAGGGCTTCGTCGAGTGGGACGTAGGCCGAACCGAAGCGTTCGATGCCGCGACGGTCGCCGAGGGCGAGGTTGAATCCGCGACCGAGCGCGATTGCGCAGTCTTCAACGGTGTGGTGATCGTCGACCTCGGTGTCGCCTTCGACGGCCAGAGTGATATCGAACTGACCATGCTTGGAATACGCGGTCAGCATGTGGTCCAGGAATCCAAGACCTGTCGAGACTTCGGAGATTCCGGTCCCATCGAGGGTGACGGCACCTTCGATGCCCACCTCGGTCGTTAATCGTGAGAGCTGTGCGGTTCGTGTCATGGGACTATCTGCTCCAGTCTTGAGACGACGATGTCGGTTGCTCCAACGCTCTTGAGTGTCGGAATCAGATCTGGAAGCGAGACACGCGAGACCGCGGCCTTCACCGAGAACCCGCCTCCGTGGAGGGTGGCGACGGTCGGCGTTCGCATCGACGGCAGGACCTCGAAGAGGCCTTCGGCGCCGTCGGCATCGATGTTGAGTTCGACCATAACCCGGGAGCGAGCTTCGAGCACTGCCCTCAGGCTCACAACAAGCCGATCGATCGCAACCTTGCGGGACGGGTCGTCGATCGCCTCTCTGCTTGCGTAGAGCTGCGTTGTCGACTTCATCACGGTCCCCACGACGATGAGCCCGTTCGCCGACAATGTTTCCCCGGTCGCGGAGATGTCGACAACCATGTCGGCATCCTCAGGAGGGAAGACTTCGGTCGCTCCGTACGACCGGATCACGACCGCGTCGAGGCCTTCCTGCTCAATCCAACGCTCGGTCAGGCGCACCATCTCCGTCGCAACAGTGAGCTGCTGTTTGGGGAGGGCACCATCGGTGAGGAGCTCTCGTGGTGCGGCTGCCACGACGGTGACCGGATCGAGACCCGTGTCCAGAAGTGGGATGAGTTCGGCGTTCTTTTCAGCAACCCAATCGGCGCCAGCAAATCCGATGTCCCGTGTGCCGGCTGCGAGCATCTCGACGATGTTCTGAGGCTTCAGAACCTTGGTCTCAAGCCATGGCACGGATGCCACCGGCCGATAGCCGCGCGGACCAGATCTGAGGTCTATTCGTGCATCCGCAAGGAGCTGGCGGACGCCCTGTTCAGTGCGGCCTTTGGGGACCGCTATCCGAAGGGTCTGTCTTGATTCTGCGATGTCTGTCAACGGGAACCTTTCCCGCCGATCTGATGGCGGGTGGATCCCAAACGAGAAACGCCGGCCATCTGGCCGGCGTGTGTGTGGATTTGACTATGTCCTAGCCCACGTTCAACCGACCACCTGCTGGTGGTGATGATGGTCGACGTGGGGATGGCGCTTCATGTTGAAATAGATCATAGCACGCTTGTCTGGTGCCAAATCCAAATGGGTCCCCTGCTGCAGGAGTTCAGTCGCTGTGTCAACTAGGTGCCAGCGCAATGAGTCGCTCAACCAATAACGACCGGAAGCAAAACGGAAGACCTCGACCGCGGTGGTTCTCGAAGTGAAGACGCTCTTGGGTGGAGGTGAGGGGATTTGAACCAGAAGCCGACAGCCCGGAACGCCGCACCCCACCCAACGCACCCTGCAATCAGTCGCTCAACCAATAACGACCCAAAGCAAGGCGGAAGACCTCGACCGCGGTGATTCTCGAAGTGAAGACGCTCTTGGGTGGAGGTGAGGGGATTTGAACCAAAAAGCCGACAGCCCGGAACGCCGCACCCCACCCAACGCACCTCGCAATGAATCGCTCAACCAATAGCGACCCGAAGCAAGGCGGAAGACCTCCACTGCGGTGATTCTCAAAGTGAAGACGCTCTTGGGTGGAGGTGAGGGGATTTGAACCAAAAAGCCGACAGCCCGGAACGCCGCACCCCACCCAACGCACCTCGCAATGAATCGCTCAACCAATAGCGACC
>JBPCTY010000155.1:0-8279 GCA_051011415.1 Acidimicrobiia bacterium | reverse complement strand
CCGCGAAGTGTGTACAGGTTGTGCATGTTGTGGGTGGAGTCCTCGGCCATGTTGAGCATCTTGAACTTCGGCATATACCACATCATTTCGGATGGAGCTTCGGATCCAGGGGCCATAACGAACGCATGCTCGATTCCGTCGATGGTGTACTTGTCTCCAGTCCTCTCGACGATATGGGTCGGGGGGATGACCGTCGGTTCGCCTGATGACGTAGTGACCCCAAGTCCTGCGGTCATCTGGCCGGTCGCGCTCTTTGGCAGCAGATTTCCATACATGTAGCTGGCTCGGCGACCCATCGCAGTTCCTGCGTACACGTTCTCTTCGATTGCATGATCGAGGAAGCCGTCGGGGGCGAATATCGACACATCTCCAGCCTCGAGGGCCGCTTCATCCACAATCCCGCGAACCCCGCCGAAGTGGTCTATGTGGGAGTGGCTGTAGATGATCGCCGTCACTGGCTTGGTGCCGCGCTCGGCGAAGTACAGATCCAAGGCGTAGCGGGCGGTCTCCTTCGAGATGAGTGGATCGACAATGATCACGCCTCGGTCGCCCTCGACGATTGTCATGTTCGACAAGTCCGCACCACGGACTTGGTACACACCTTCTACTACCTCGAACAATCCGCCGAACATCAGTAGTTGTGCCTGACGCCACAAGCTTGGATTGGCGGTCTCCGGAGTAGGAACGTCCTCGCTGATGAAGCTCCGGAATGCTGCAAGATCCCAAACGACGTTTCCGGCGGAGTCCTTCACGACGCCGTTGTTTGGGAGTTCAGCGATGAGCCCACGTTTGGCGTTCTCGAAGTCGCTCCTGTCGTGAAAGGGAAGGCTCGCTCTAAGTGCGTCGTTGGCCTTCCTGGTCGTCGCTGATGCAGCACTCGATGGGGTCATGTGGTCTCCTGTCGCTCGAGTTCAACCTTTGACAGCACGGCGAGCAAGGTGCTCGCAAAGATGCAGGCAGATGGCGGCGACGTTAGTCAGCGACCACGCCGCGCTGTTGTGACTTCACCGCGATTGCCCGATCAGGTCTTGGCCAGCTCCGGCAGCTGCTCGGCGGTCGGGGTGCGCAGACCTCCGTGTCGTGTTGTTGACACTGTCGCCCCAACGACCATGCCTGCAGACAAGAGCACCAGGTTTTTGACCACGAACTCGCCCTCCACTGTAAGTAGCAAGGGGTTACCTCCTTGGAATGCGATCTCAGGGAGAAGGACGAGAACGAGAGACGTGCCAACCATCTGCGCAGCGAACAGAAAGAGAACTGATCTCAAAGCGATCCTGAACAAGAGCCCCAAACCCACGACGATTTCGAACGCACCTAGGACGGGGACTACCCACGCTGGATCGAACCAGTAGACGGTGCGCGCGACCAGGTCGGCGACCGGAGTCACGTCAAACACCTTGAGTGCCCCAAACCAGATGAAGACGATCGCTACGGACACCCTGAGGGCGGTGATCGACCACCTTCGCAGGAATCGAATGATTGAGGTGTCGATGGTCGTTGCGATATTCATGATCACTCCAGCAGCCGGTCTGCAACCGGCAGTGTGTCGGGGTCCGAAACGTACGAACTGAGCTCGGCGCGCATCGGGAGGATTGGTTTCCAAGTGATGTCTGGGTAGTCGGAGCGGCGTTCGAGTGTCGTGACGAAATTGATCGACATCGCCGGTTCGAGGTCGGTGTGGTCCGATCGGTTGTGGGCACCACGGGTCTCACGACGCTCGATTGCTGACATGATCGTCGCACGCGCAGTGAGGATTCCCGATCGCAAATCGAAGGCATGGGCAAGGTCAGCGAAGCCTTCAGACGAAGGACGGACGTCAAGGTCCTGCATGGCCGCCTCTATGTCTGCGATCTCGACCAGACCTGCTTTGAGACCCGGCTCATTGCGGACGACTCCTGCGTGCTCCCACATGGTGTCACGAAGAGCTCGCTGCAACGGGCGAGCAAACTCATTCCCGGGGCGGACGACTTCGTCGATGTGGTCGCTGGCAGCTGCGACTTCATCGGGTCCGCGTTGTGCGAGGGTCAGGGCCTGGGCGCGGTCGGCGGCTGCTTCGCCGACGATTCGTCCGAATACAACAGTTTCAGCCAGCGAGTTTCCGCCGAGACGGTTGGCGCCGTGAAGGCCGGCAGTGACCTCGCCGACGGCATAGAGCCCATCGACATCGGTCGCATGCGTTGCTGGCTCGATCTCGATGCCTCCCATGGAGTAATGCGCTGTCGGCGCAACCTCCATCGGTTCCCTAGAGATGTCGAGTAGCTGTGAATCGAGGAACTGCCGGTACATACGGGGCACTCGCTCGATGATTGTTTCTTTGTCGATGTGTGAGATGTCGAGCAGTACAGCTCCGTTGTCGGTCCCCCTGCCCTGTTGAATCTCGGTGTAGTTGGCAAGCGCGACACGATCACGGGTCGAGAGCTCCATCCTGACGGGATCGTATCTTTCCATGAACCGGTCCCCATCTGCGTTGTATAGGCGGCCGCCTTCGCCCCTTACTGCTTCTGTGACGAGTGTGCCGGCCATCTCCTCAGGGGTGACCATTCCGGTGGGGTGGAACTGAACCAATTCCATGTCTGCGAGACGTGCACCGACCCGTGCAGCGAGGGCCATCCCGTTTCCGAAGTTCTCGTCGCGACGCGATGAGGATCTACGCCACAGACGGGTGTGACCGCCAGCGGCGAGAACTACGGCGTCGGCCATGAAGGCCGTCCGATCGCCGGTGCGGAGATCGAAAGCGAAGGCTCCAAACGCGGTTCCATCGCGTACAAGTAGCTCGGTGACGTAGGTGTGCTCGATGACGGGAATTCCGAGCGCGACGACCTTCCGACCTAGCGTGCGGACGATGGCGCGACCAGTCCAGTCGCCTGCGTAGGCGGTGCGTCGGTAGGTGTGCGCACCAAAGAACCGTTGGTCGATATCGCCGTTCGGCAGCCTGGCGAAGTCGCAACCCCAGCTAGCGAGCTCTTCGACGGCACGCGGAGCGTTATAGGTCATGATCTCGGCCACTCGAGGATCCGATAGGTAGTAGCCCTCGACCATCGTGTCGGCGAAGTGCTGTTGCCACGAATCATCCGAATCAACTGTGCCGAGGGCAGCGTTGATGCCGCCGGCAGCGAGCACAGAATGGGCGTCGCGGGCGCTCCGCTTGCCGACGATGGTGACTTCGGCACCCGACTCGTGAGCAGCGATGGCCGCTCTGAGACCCGCAGCTCCCGAGCCGATGACTAGCACATTTGAGATGCTCGTTCGGATGGTGCGTTGCATGGCGGTTCCTTTGTCCTCTTGTACGTAATACGGCGCGTCCGCACTTGAGGGATGACGAAACCGGTGACACACGAAAGTCGCCTGTTGAATGCGATCGGCAGGCGGTGTCGAGTTGGGCGGCGCAGGCGTGGGGTTACGCCAAGAACCGTGATCGATCTTCGTCGGCCGGGATCCTGCATGATCGATCTAATCTTTTGGAGATCATGTGCCGGCGCTTGGCGACGAGCCGATATATCGAATCGGCGACCGTTGTTGGGATAAGCGACATCACACCCGCTAGGTGCGGAGCCGGCGTTCCGAGACTGCCGAGGATCATTCGCACAGCGGTTGATTCTGTCGCGATTCCAAGGTTGCTCACATACACAAGCGAGTCGATCGAGAAGCTGCCTGGGTCGAGTTTCGCTTGGCTAGCTGTCGAGCCTTGGAGCGGCGCGAACTTGATGAGCGCATCGGGATCGTGATCAATGATCCAACCCACCGCGCTACTGCACACTGCACAAAAGCCGTCGTAAAAAACGATGGCCGAGGGCTTGGACCTAGTTGGGGCGGTGTGTTGTTGGTCAGTCATTTGATCGAGAACCCGCACGCCGGCCAGTCTGGGATGGAACGCGTCTTTGCGCACGGCTGGTTTCGGCGCCTTTGTTGCTTCAGCGTGTGTTCGGCGCTGGGCCGAAATGCGGATGGCTCCAGATATCCCGCAAGTGGTGCGAGGTGCGGTGACCGTAGGTCAAGGCCGGAGTGTTCAAGCGCTCGAAGTCAGCGACCATCCATCCTGGGTGCTGGCTGCGAACTTACTGCATGACCAATACTCAGAACTTCGATGGAGCCTCCGTGCTGGTACTCGGCGGCACGGGTTCGCTTGGCAGCCGAATCGCGGGGTGCCTGGCAGCGGAAGGTGCGAATGTCACAGTTGCAGGCCGTTCAGAAACAGACGCACGGTCCATCGCAAGTGAGATCAACGGTGCTGCTAGCGCATTCGACTTCCGAGACAACAACACGATCTTTCAGCCGGTAAGGACAGCGATAGGGGCCTATGGAGCCCTCGACGGAGTTGTCAATGCCGCAGGAGTGGTGGCTTTTGGTCGCCTCGCGGACACGCCCGATGACGTTGTCGAGAACCTGGTTGCTGTCAATCTCACCGGTCCGATGCTGCTGCTTGCACATGCCCTTCCACAGATGAACGGGGGTTTTGTCGCGAATATCACGGGATCCGTCGCACTGATGCCGACTGCAGGAATGGTGCCGTACTCGGCGACCAAAGGCGGCTTGTCGGCTGCAACAATTGCGCTCGCGCGGGAGATGCGGCGAGACCGTGTCAAAGTGATCGACGCGCAGCCGCCTCACACCGAAACCGGTCTGGTTAACCGGGCGCTATCAGGGCGGGCTCCCGACCTGCCGGCAGGTCTTGGGCCAGACTATGTCGCACGCCGAGTGGTGGAAGGCATCGCTGCGGGCCAGCGCACGCTCCCACCGAGCTGGTTCGAGGCAGGCGCAGACGACCTCGACTAGGTCACGATGGCAATGCCGTACGTCGGTCGGCAAGGTGAAGTTGGTTGCTGGGGTCCTACGCCTGGGCGGGCCCGCGCAACGGCTCATCGCTTGTAGCCAGGTTGCTCGGGATCCGGTAGAGATAGGTGGAGCAACCGTCGGTGAGCAGAACTTCTCTTTCGGCTTCGTCGAAGGTGATTGTGTCCCATCGAAGCCTGGACTCGTGAAGTGGCATGAACGACCTAGATGTGCCATCGCGGCCGAGGTCGAGACCCGTTTCCTCAGCGAGGAAACGGATACCTGTGGGATCCTCAACGATGGCCCCGAGACCCGCAAACATGTGACGAAACGCGTCCGCCACGGCTTGCCAATCATCGATATCGATTGTCTGTTCGCTCATACCCGTAGTTCGCTGCCGAGACGGTCATCGGACGACAAGAGATGCTCGAGGACGGCTACCCGACGGCAGAGCTGTGTACGGTCACGACCCCGCCGCGTGGCTGCTCCAACGGGTGAGCGCATTGAGAACTGCATCCAGATCCGCATGGTCCCCGGCATGTTTCTCGAAGTCGCTGTAGAGGAGCGTGTCGCGAGGACCGATGACGAGGGTTGCTCCGAGTTGCATTGGTCTTGCGCCCGGTCGTTTGGTCTGTCGATGCCCCGCAAGAAATGCCCTTGCTCCCGACTTGACCTGACCTGGTGCAAGAAGAGACTTTGCGGACAGTTGCCCTGTCCCCACGATCTCGGCAGCGGTACCGTCCTCGTCGAGGAGGACCTCGAACGGAACCTGCTCGTCTTCGACGAAGGCGCGAGCGAAATTACGTCCGCCGGTGCCTATTGCTGTGACATCTGATCCTGTTGCGAGGATCTCTTGATACCTGTCACGGACCTGACCGGCCCGTTCTCTGCACGTCAGTCAACCAAAGTGTCTCAGAAACAAGAGAACCTGAGGGCGTT
The DNA here is from genome assembly GCA_051011415.1 of Acidimicrobiia bacterium. Lineage (GTDB taxonomy): Bacteria > Actinomycetota > Acidimicrobiia > Spongiisociales > UBA5794 > SZUA-442. The sequence continues at coordinate 2,570 of JBPCTY010000155.1, read as the reverse complement.
CGGTCCACCGGTCGCCAAGAAGGTGTTCGAACCCATCGGGATCGATCAGAATCTGTCGCGCGAGCTCGTTTACGTTGAATGGCATGGTCCGTCCTTCGGGCTTCATGCATGGTTCGGAGCCAGTCCCGCTGGTGGATCAGACTGCCGGACAAGCCACTGAGTTGGTCAGCCCACGAAGGACGCTATTGGCCCGAACCCACTCCGGCGGCGCGAAGCTCTTGGACCCACAGTGCATACATTTCACCAGAGAAGTGCAGTCCGTCGCTTGCTATGAATTCTGGCCTGTCGATCGCGGCTGCACTGATGGTCGTTATGTCGACGAAGGTCGCTCCAATAGCGTCGGCGTAATCGCCAAGGATCTCGTTGTATCCCTCGATGTCATAGTTTCGGTCCAGCCGCTCCTGTCCCCACGGCGACGCTCGAAAGTCCGGAATTGACATGACGGTTACGGTCGTGTCGACACCTGAACGAGCCTCGATTGCCGATTTCAAGAGCTGAAGGCCCTCTACGAAATTCTCGGTGCCAAAGCGAAGAACGAGGTCATTTGCACCTATGGCGAGCACAATCTCGTCAAAGACCTGAACGGGAACACGCATTAGCTCGCGGTCAAGCCGCTTCGTGTTCCAACCTTCGCCGGCAACTGACACGACACTGATTGGTTGATCGGTGAGGCTGACCGCCGCCGCAAGTTGGGCTGGCCAGGCGTCGGCTGGATCAATTGCCGTGCCCTCGGTATATGAGTCGCCGAGCGCAAGGAGTGTCCGTTCGCGCGCCACCGTCGTCGATGGCGACTCGATCGTGGTTGTTGGTTCTTGTTGTGCGGGGATCGATGAACAGGCACCGAGCATCAGGACAGCGGCTGTCACCGCAATAAGCCTGCGCATATCGCGCTCTCTCCCAGTCGTTGAAACGGGAGGCTATCTCCCACGGATGAGAGTCCGGCCGGGCGCGGCCGGCGACCTCATAAAATGAGGTCCCTTTCCGGGGTCGACTAACGGAAAGTCACGAGGTTTTGGTCCTCGGAATGTGGGTTCGATTCCTACCCCCGGAGCGATGCTCTGATTGGTACATGGGCCGGCATGGCTCTGAGGCCTCCGAGTCCGCGCTGTCCTCGGCTTTGCTAATCAATCTTTCGCGTTCTTCGCCACACGCCGACCGCGCTCCGTAGTTTCCATATAGGCGCTGGGCGGCGCCTCGTGAGGAAGGCATCAACGAATGGCCATCAGACGACCACGCTCCGTGCGCGGAGCAGAGATCGACATCGACACGCTGCGGTCCGACGCCGGAGCGCTTGCCGTGGCGCTGTTTGCACTCAGTGCGCTCGATCTCGTCGTCACTCGGTTTGCGATTGGATCACTAGGGGCCTTTGAAGCCAACCCCCTGTTCGCCCCATTTGTAGGAGGCGGAATGGGTGTGGCTCTCAAACTTGGGATCCCTGTCTACATCCTGTGGGTGTCTTCGCGAGTCACCATGCCGCATGCGGTCGTTGCATTGAGAGTCGTCGTTGCCATCTACGTGGTGGTGGTACTGATCGGCCTCGTGCAAGTCGCAACGATCACGTCAAGGATCTTGTAGGGGAGTGACGCGCCAGGGCCTGACCCTGGCTTGACGGTACATCCGTTCTTATGCGTCTGACCAAGCGAGTACTCGCAGCGCACGTAGCGTGATCCAACGCGAGGGTTGTCCTTCGCCGTCGTCGATGTCGAACCAGACTCTTCCGGGCGGGTTCCTATCGAGCAGCCATGTTCCGTCTTCCTGGCGCTTGGATCGCACCAGTTCTATCGCTTTCGCAAGCCTTGGGTCTGGACCCGTGTTTTCGACCAGCCCTGCAGATCGGAAGTAGTCGAGGGCTCTCAGGATGTCGTACTGCCATCTCACAGGGTTTCTGAGCAACAAGTAATCCTCATCGGCCGGCTCTCCTGTGCTGAGACGCTTGAATAGTTCGCGTTCGAGGAGGTACGCCTCAGCGGACCTACGCGTCTCCTTCGATTCTGCGGTGCCGCCGGTTGCCTGCTCAAATGCGAGCAAGCCTTCGAGAACGTTGATCGTCGTGTCAAATGAGCTCCGAAGTGAGCCATTGACCGCTTCACAGTTCCAACCTCCATCGGCGAGAGATTCCCCGATCAAGCGGTCGACAATCGCCGAGGTGTCCACACCGAAGTACGAGCCGTTGGCAACGGTGGCGCCGTTGACACACGGTTCGTCCTCGCCCTCCCAATACGGGCTTCCTTGATCCCACCGGCAGTTCTCCCCGATGAGCCGGACCGTTCGAGTCGCTGCCTCAGAGTCGGGGTCGAGCCCAAGCCCGCGGAGAACTGAGAGAGTGTGGGTCGTCGCGGTCCATGGCTGCCCGTCCTCGCCGCCGCGGTAGCCCGCAGGGAAGTATGCGCCACCTGCCCACTGCCCGTCTTCGTCTTGATGGGAGAGGATTTGTGCGCCCCACCCGTGTGTCTCGATGCGGGCACGTTCGTTCGCCCACTCCGGCTCGGGGAGTCCGAGAGTGTCCCGCTGCGCCTGCCACCGGATGGAAGGGTCGCTGTCAAGAAGCCATGTCTCAACGGTCATTGTGA
>JBPCTY010000154.1:0-5315 GCA_051011415.1 Acidimicrobiia bacterium | reverse complement strand
TTTTATGAAGGAGCAAAGAGATGTCAGATTGGAACGCAGGGATCATCGAAGAGTTTCGGGCGAACGACGGTGCGGTCGGAGGTCACTTCGCTGACCGACCGATACTGTTGCTCCACACGACCGGAGCACGCTCCGGACTCGAACGCCTGAACCCGCTGACCTATCTCGAACATCAAGGCCGCGTATTCGTGTTTGCAACCAAGGCAGGCTCTGACAGCAGTCCTGACTGGTACTACAACCTGGTAGCAAACCCGGATGTCACCGTCGAGATGGGCACAGAGACCGTATCGAAGAAGGCTGTTCCCCTCTCGGAACCAGAGCGATCCAAGATTTATGGGATCCAAGCCGCCTATTGGGCAACGTTCGCCGACTACGAGGAAAAGACCGACCGCGTGATCCCGGTGGTCGAACTCGTCTGAGAAATCTCGACCTCGAGTGCTCCCCATTCCGTGTATGTCACACAGAGGTGACACAATCGCACCATGACCACAGACGGCATGGTGAAGGCGACAGATCGGCTTGGCGGTGCAGAAATTGGGCGATGTCTTGTCCGACTTCACCACGATCGATTCACCGAGGCGACGGTTGTCGCAGAACCTCTCCGGGAACGCATCTTCGCCAGAGGAATCGACTACGAAGAAGACGTCGTCGGAATTCTCCTTGCGAATGAACCGGCAGCGGTCGACCTGCGGCGGGTTCCTCTGGTCGAACGAGAACGTGCGACGATTGCTGCGATCGATGCATCAGCACCGCTGATCGTCGGAGGACGGATCGCATCTTCAGATGGAGCAAGGATCGGGATGCCCGATGCCCTTGTCCATGTGGACGACGGATATGCACCCGTGGAGATCAAGCACCATAAGGTGATCGGAACGTCCGGCAGACCAGCGCTCGTCAGCCCCCTCGAAACGCTCGCAGAAGTTGGATCCACCGAGGTTCCCTTTCGATCGTTCAGAAAGCGAGATCTGCTGCAGGTTGCTCACTACCGATCGCTGCTTGAGGACAGGGACTATGCATCGGCTCGGCCGATCGGTGGCGTCATCGGTTCCGACGATCCGATCGTTTGCCTGTGGGTCGACTTCATCGAAGGCGATCGACCTATCAACACCGATTACGACGCCTACCTCGTCGCAGCGAGCGAAGCGATCACATGGGGTCAGGAACACCCGGATTCGCCCCTGCACGAACCGTGGGCTCATGGCGAGTGTCAGCGCTGCGACTGGGTTGACCTTTGCACCGCCAAAATGGTTGCGATCGATGACCCGACGCTGCTCCGCGGTGTAGGCCCTCTCGAGCGCACGGAACTTGCCGACCTTGGGGTGACCACCGGTGCGGCTGTCGCGAGCCTTCCTATCGACAACGATCTCGTGGACGGAGAGGTCGTGATGCAGGCGAGGGCAAGGGTGTCAGGGTCGCTACTGCGACAATCATCGGGCCACCAGGCCATGCCATTGAGATCGGCACCGACGGAGGTGGACTTCGATCTCGAAACCATCGGCGGGCGGATCTATCTCGCAGGCTTGTACATAACGGAGGGCGACAACGCACACTTCACGTATCTCGCCGACTGGACGGGTTCAGAAGAAGGGGAGGCGCGCCTTGTCGACGACCTGTTCACTCGATTCGCTCGGTGGCCGGACGATGCGGTCATGTACCACTGGACCGAATACGAGATACGAACCCTCACCGAAGCAGCGGACCGACACGACCTGGCCATCGACGGATACGAGACCGTCGCAGACTGGTTCGAACAACACGCGGTGGACCTGTGCGCATGGTCTCGGAGCCACTTCGTGTCTCCGGCTGGTCACAGCCTCAAGACGATTGCGCCACTCTGTGGATTCTCTTGGAGAGACGACGACCCCGGCGGGCTCCAAAGCGAAATCTGGTTCGAAGCGCTCCAAGCTGGCGACGCCGGTATGCAGCCTCGCATCCTCGAATACAACGAGGACGACGTCAGGGCACAGGCTGCCGTGAGGGACTTCGTACGTGCGCACGACGACGGGCCCGGCCCTGGATCGTCAATCCCCTCGGTGCACGACTGGCCTGTGGCGGAACTCGCTCGGTAGCAGTCGCTCTGAAGGCCTTGGTGCAACTGCGCAAACAGATTCCGATTTCGCGGGACGCAATTTGAGCCGATAGGTATCGTCGGAGGGGAAAGAAGGCAGCTTCAGCCCTCTTGGAGCCAGAAATGGGGCCTATGCGGAGATTCCCGCTCGTCGCGGCGCTGCTGTCGGCACTGGTACCCGGTGCCGGTCAGCTCTATGCGCGCGACCCCTACCGGGCGGCGATCGTCTTCTCCCCCATGGTTCTGGTCCTGATCGGAACATGGCGGTTTGCGGACCTCGGCACCATCGGCATGGGCGAACTCCTCGTGCAACCGGAGTTCTTGACCAGGGTCCTCGTGGCGAACGTCGTTGTTCTGATGTGGCGGATCGCAGCGTCAGTTGACGCCTTCGTCCTCGCCTCCCGACGGACGGCACCCCATCGATGGGCTGCGATCGGGCTCATTGCGACACTTGCGATCCTTGCGGTTCCCCAAATGGTCGGGTGGGCATACGGCGCCAGAACGATCTCAGCGCTGAACTCCGTGTTCGTTGCCGCACCTGAGAATGTGGAGAACCCCGGGACCACCTACACCGAACCTGTGTACGCAGAGAACCTCGGGCTGGTGAAGCACCCCGCGTTCAGCAATCTGCCAGACATCGATCCGAAGTCTTCTCGCAACATGATCTTCAGGGAACGGCTCGGCGACCCCGATGCGATCGCTGCAATCGGTGACATCTACGCACCGACGACCCCCGTTGCGCCGTTCGTTCCCTTCACCGATCGTGTGCACGATGGACGCATGACGATTCTTCTCGTCGGCGGCGATGCTGGTCCTGGCCGCGAGGGGCTTCGGACTGACTCGATGAACGTGGTGACCGTCGACCTGTCAACGGGGGAGACCGCGATGTTCGGACTACCCAGAAACCTGAAGGAGGTTCCGCTTCCGGGCCATATGCGAAGATCCTTCGAGGAATGGGAGAAGAGGGTCCGCGAGGTCGATCTCACTGACGAAGATGAGGATGGCTTTCCCGACGATTGGGTAGACCTCGACGGCGACGAGATCCCGGATGAGCCAGAGTGGGAAAGCTGCGAGTGCTTCCCTGAGATGCTCAACAAAGTACACCGCGAAACACGAGATTGGACTGGCACATACCCTGACGAAGTCGATCCAGGTCTCGCTGCACTTCGCGACATCGTTTCGAACATGCTCGACATCAAGATCGACTACTACTTCATGGTGGAGATGGCAGGCTTCGTCCGCACCGTTGATGCAATCGGCGGCGTCGATGTGTACGTCAAAGATGCGTATCACGTTGGTGTGTCCTCCCCGGAGGAAGGTTCACCGAAGGCCGTCGTCAACGTCGAACCGGGCATGAACACGCTGAGCGGACTTGAGGCGCTTGCCTATACGCGTTGGAGGATCGGCTCCTCCGACTACAACCGGATGGGTCGCCAGAGGTGCGTCATCAAGGCCGCAGCCACCCAAGCCGACACCGTCACCCTGATCAAGACCTTTCCACGGCTGCTTGAACTCATGGAGCAGTACGTAACGACCGACATCCCTTTGTCGCTGCTCCCTGATCTTGTGCAACTCGCGGGAAAGATCGACTACAACAATGTCGCAACGGTTGGGCTCACACCACCGACGTACAACTCGGGAAGAACTCCGCTCAAATTCCCAACGCCAAACGTCGACCGAATGCGGTGGAAGGTACGCGACGTCATCGAGAACGGCGTCGTCGCTCAGTCGAGCAGCGGTGCCTCGGAGTGCGACCCTCCCCCTGAGGAGTAAGGCAAGCTGCTACTCGGCGGCCCACACGACAGTGTCCGGATGGAACTGGCTCCACGCGAACCAGAAGGCCTCGTGGCCAACCACCTCAGCACCATCCGCGTCGACGGCCCGGACGCCGGAGCCATCGGCGACGACCTCAATTCCATGCAGAACCACTCGTTGCCCGTCCGCCAAAGTTGAACGCACCGCGTCTACGGGGAAAGCGACGGCCATCCCCTCTTGGTCGAAGACGCCGAATACCTTGGTTTGCGCTTCGAGCCGCTCGTCAACATTGCCAATCGGGAAGATCGGCCCAAGGTCGTCTCTCCCGCGGAGTGGGTCGGAGCTGTATCCGCGTCCGATGCCGCCGTCCTGAGCGATGATCGTGGTGTCGGGGTGTGCCGTCTTCCACTCGCCCCAGGTCGAAGTAACGACTGAGGCCTGATTCAGGACGAGTCCGGCATCCTGCAACGGCCCCGACAAGGCTTCGCCCGTGAAGGTGTCCAGGACAGAGAACGTCACGAGGTCGTACATCACCTTGTTGGACCGACTCAACAGACCTGAGGTCCTCAGGATCGGGGTCTCGACACCGTCTGGCACATCGTCTGTGAAATAGGCTTGGGCCGAGCCACAGAGGGTGCAGTAGGGAACACCAATACGTCGGCCACCAAGAGTGTCGTTGACCATTTCATGGACTTCCATCATGTTCTTCGGATACGCCCGGCTTTCGCCGTTGATCGTGATGCCGAAGATCAGGGAGTCATCTGGATACCAGTCCCCTCCCGCTGCGTCGGTGACAGCCGGATCGTCAAGTGCGGGGATGCACCCACCAGGGCACGGCGCCGCATCACCAAGGGCCCTGTCATCGATGAAGACGCCTCCCCATGAGACCAGCCGCCAGTCAATGTCAGACATCGTGTCCTCGAAGAAGGGATACCACCGAGGCTCGATTGCAGTGAAGAGGTCGCGTTTCCACGATTGGTAGCCGGGCAGGGCAGGAAGGTCCCATGCCACGAGATGGTCGACGAATGACTGCCAGGTGCTGCGCTGAGCGACGGGATCGTCAGAAGTGCGACCGACCAGCGCGGTGTAGGCCTCGATGGCGGCATTTCGGTTGTCACTCGGTGCAAGAAACTGGAGCAGATCGGTCAATGCCCAAGCTGCACGGGCGTCACCGAATGTGCTGATCTCTCGGATCGTGTCGCCTTCCACCGGAACACCAACGGCCACACTTGCAAACACCGTGTCGAGAATCTCGACGAGGGCGTCGTCCGGTGCGCCCTCCGGAACGGCTGGAGCGGGTGGAAACTGGTAGTCGAGATGATTGCGGAGAGCTGCGGATTCAGACGGCGGAATTCCAACGCCGACGCTGGCCGCAGTGGTCGGCACTTCCGCAGGTGCGTCAGTGGCAGGTACTTCTTGCGGAGTCGCTGTGGTGCACCCGGTTGCGACAACCGCACCGGCGGCCAGAACGGCAGCGATTCGACGGCGGAAG
>JBPCTY010000153.1:0-10276 GCA_051011415.1 Acidimicrobiia bacterium | reverse complement strand
CGTCGAGGACTGCCCCGAAATCCGTTTGAGCAAGTTGGGGGATGAGGAAGTAGATCGCGAGTGTGAACCCGACGATCATGAGGATCGTCTTGCCCTTGATTCGTTCCAGATCCTCAAGCGGTTCGATTTCGGTATCGGTTTGCTGTGCGATCTGTTCCCGTACTTGCTCGTCGAGCCCCTTCTGGCGCTTGAGCGCCTCGCGGGTTGCGCCGCTCAGGGCGATGGGTTGGATCCGTGTCGACGCCGCGGCGATTGGTTCCGGTCCAAGAACCTTGACTGCGGAGGCAACGGCCCTGTCGGGTCCCACCTTCTCAGCGGTCGAAACCACCAACTCAGCGATATCGGACTGCAGCTGACCGTCGGTCGCAGCAAGTTCGGAGAAGCCAAAGTCGATGAGCCACGGCTGTGCATCATCGTCGAGAAACACGTTGGCGAGTCGGAGATCGCGGTGCGCCGTCCTCCGGTGGCGCAGGACCTCAACCTGGGCCCAAATACCATCGAGAATCTCGTCCGTTAGTTCATCCGACTCGACACCATCGAGCGAAGAACCGTCGATCATGTCGTAGGTCAGCACGACCGAGTTCGGAGGAATGTCAGCGAGGGCTTCGAGCTTTGGTGTGTGCACTCCATCGGCTGTCGCTTTCAGCGCAACTACTGCCTCGTGCTCGACCGCACGTTTGAGCGAAGAGAAAGGTCGTTCATCGCCGACGCCCTTGAGGCGAGCCATGCGGACAACGCGGAACATGTTGTCGGCCGCCCGTTCCTCTGGCGTGAGCACCTTGATGAAGAGCCGTTCGCCTTCGACAGTCGTTCCAAAGTAGGGAGTAGAGCCCCGCGCATCCACTGCAGCAACGGACAGAGACTCGAGTTGCAGCCCGCTGCGCGCCAGGGCTTCAGTGATCGCTGCTCCGCGAGGTCTGCGATCGGGCGTACCGAGGATGAGGAGCACCGCAGCACCGATGCTGTACGAAATCGCAATGATGAGGATGTCATCGACCGGTGGCTTCAAGCCGTCGATCATCCGAGCGATTGTGAGCAACCCGATCAGTACCCAACCGAACATCCGCCACCGGCGGGTGAGCGATGGCGTGAGGGTTGAGAAGAAGGCAGTCAACGCGGTCACATAGACGATCGAGCCCCAGCCCCTGGCTTCGGCAATACAGTCGAGGCCGAACCCGGTGGGCTCGGTCGTGCACACCCAATTCGGCGGCGTGAACGGAAGATCACCTGCCGCGAACTTGCTGACCACAAAGTCCTCGACCAACACGACTACAGCGATCGCCGCTGCCGCCGCGACTGCACCGACCAGCAGGCGCCGCCATTCTCGACGCCACATCAGGTAGCCAAGAGCGGCAACGGGCACGATGAAGGCGATGAAGTCGACGGTGATGATGCCAAGGACCACAACGGGGCCCGGGAAGGTGCCGACACCGTTGATCACCTCGACTGTGATCGCCTCGTTGATCGTGTTGAGATACGTCGCAAGGAGAAAGCCAATCCCTGTCACGAGAAGGCCGACAATCAAACGCTGGAGGTCGGTGGGGTGGCGGAGCAGCGAGCGTGGAGGCTCGGTGATCTGGACCTCGTTAGGTGGCATTCGATCATTCAAGCAGTGGCTCCACAGGTATGGTGCAGAGGTGTTCAAGCCCCTGATCAGCTCAGCCTCGATTGCCTCCTATGCCTTGGCATCACGGGCTGCCGCAAAGGGTGTTCCTGCATGGGACAGCAACGCGTTCGGCCGGCTAAACGGCCTCGATGACAGGCTCGAGTTTGTCGTGTGGGGCCCGATGCAGCTTGGTGCCCTCGCCGCCCCTTTGGTGACAGGTGGCATCGTGGCATTCCGTGGGAATCGAGCGGTTGGAGCGCGGATCGCTCTGGCCGGCGGAGCCGCGTGGATAGCTGCAAAGGCCGGAAAAGAGGCGGTCGGCAGAGGAAGACCCTCGGACTTTGAGCCCGATGTCAAACTCAGGTTTGGCGCCGCCGATGATGGCCTCGGCTTTCCATCGGGTCATGCAGCGGTGGCGGTCGCTCTTGCGATAGGTCTGTTCCCCTTGGCCAATGGGCTCCCCACCCGAACAGCGCTCGTGGCGTTGCCGGGTGTTGTCGGGATCGCCAGGGTGTATGTCGGTGCGCACTACCCGCTGGATGTCGTTGGTGGCTGGCTTCTTGGGATAACCACGGCACTCACCGGATCACAACTCCTCGACTTGGCCGCCTCAGCAAGGAAGGAGCAGCGGTAGTGTGCGCGCTGTGATTGATTCGCTTCGCAAACGGTTCAAGACCCCATCCTTGAAGAAGGATGCGGTGGCTGGTCTCGTCCTCGGTGTCGAGAGCATCCCTGATGGGCTCGCACAAGGGCTGGTCGCAGGCGTTAATCCGATCTATGGGCTCTATGGCTACCTGTACGGCATGGTCGGTGCGGCCTTTGTCACAAGCTCGATCTACATGACGGTGCAGGCGACCGGTGCAATGAGCCTCGTTGTTGCTGACGTCTCGATCGTCCAGAACGGCGAGGACGCCGATCGGGCCCTCTTCACCCTTGCGATCATGACGGGTGTTGTGATGATCGCCGCAGGTCTCCTGAAGGGCGGAGTGATCCTTCGCTTCGTGTCCAATGCGGTCATGGTCGGTTTCATGACGGCCGTCGGTATCAACATCATCCTCGGGCAGCTCGACAACTTCACCGGGTACGAAGCCGAAGGCGCTGGGAGGCTTGGCAAGACATTTGACCTGCTGCTGCACCCGTTTCAGATGGACCTGCGGACAGTGATCGTTGGAGTCACAACCATTCTCTTGATGCTGTTGTTGGAGCGAACGCGGCTTGGTGCGCTCGGAATGGTGGTGGCTGTTATCGCAGGATCGGCGATGGTCGTGCTGTTCTCCTGGGATGTCCAGCAATTGCGGGATGTAACCGCGATTCCGTCTGGCTTGCCGCTCCCCGCAGTGCCCCTGTTGTCGGCTATTCCGGAGCTCATCATTCCGGCAGTGTCTCTGGCGTTCGTCGGGCTGGTTCAGGGCGCCGGTATCACCGCCAGCTATCCCAACCCTGATGGCGAATACGGTGAGCCTTCGCGAGACTTCATTGGCCAGGGAATCGGCAATGTCGTATCAGGCATATTCCGTGGCATGCCGGTCGGTGGGTCGGCGTCAGCCACCGGCTTGGTCAAGGAAGCCGGAATGGCCTCATCGGTCGCACAGCTAACAGCCGGGCTGGTGATGGCGATCACGATCATCTTCTTTGCGACTGGCGTGAGCTACATCGCGATGCCAGCGCTCGCAGCACTCCTGATGGTGGTCGGATTCAGAACCATCAAACCAGCGGACATTGTTGCTGTGTGGAAGACAGGTCGGATCCAGCAGGTCGTCATGGCGTCGACCTTGATTCTGACCATCCTGATTCCGCTCCAGTACGCAGTGCTTGTGGGCGTTGCGCTCTCGATGATCATGCACATCATCAACACCTCATCGAACGTGGTCGTGAAGCGCCTTGTACTGGCCGATGGCGAGGCGCATGAGGTCGATGTCCCCGATGTCGTCCCAGCCCGCGAGGTCGTCGCCCTTCAGCTCTACGGCTCGATCTTCTTTGCCTCGGCCGCAACGTTTGCATCGCTCCTCCCGGATGTTGAGCCGTCATCGCGCGGATCTGCAGTCATCCTTCGACTCCGCGGAAAGACGGATCTCGGATCCACATTCACTGATCTGCTGGGCCGATACGCACAGGAGCTCGAAGATGTGGACAGTCAACTCTTCATCATGTCTGTCGAGCCTGTCGTGCTTGATCAGTTGGTTGTCGCCGGGGTTGTCGACACGGTTGGGAGTGATTACATCTATCCCGCTGATGATTGGCTCGGCCGTGAGTTCAAGTCGACGATCAACGATGCGCAGCAGTGGGTGGACGCCCATGCACAAGACGGTGCGTGACGTGAACGGCTGTTTGGCGGAAGCGTTCAGAAAAGAAAAGGGAATCTGATGCAAGAACAGAACTGGTTGAAATACGGAGTAATCGCGCTTGCGGCTGTCGGGTTGATCATCCTGATTGGGCTGGCATTCACCGCCGGGGGTGATCTCGAGAACAAAGCTTGGTTCGTGGAAGAGATGACCGTCGACGGCCAGACGTCGGCACCGCTCGAAGGCACCGTGATGACAGCGACATTCGAGGATGGCACGGTCGCTGGCATCGCGACCTGCAACAACTACTTCGGCAGCTACGAGACCAAGCGCGGCCAGATCTCCATCGGCCAGCTCGGGACCACCCTTATGGCTTGCGTCGGTGTCCCAGGTTCGGACGCCCAAGAAGCTGCGTTCTTGGGATTGCTTGAGTCGGCGGACCGGTTCGACGTCGATGGCGAGACATTGACGCTCGAGTCGGACGGCGAGGTTGTTCTCCGCTTCGCCGAGGCAGTGCCAGAGCAATTCGAGGGTTGAGCTGCAGCCGGGCGCTGCGTTGATGCATCGTCAGTCGTAGACCGGGTCTCTTAGGACAGGGCAAGTCATACAGTGGCCGCCACCGCGTCCACGTCCGAGTTCCTGACCCTCAATCTCTAGCACTTCAATACCAGCGGCTCGAAGCCTCTGATTGGTGTACTCGTTGCGGTTGTATGCGACGACGACCCCTGGTTCCAGCGCAACGACGTTGTTCCCGTCGTCCCATTGTTCTCGTTCCTGCTGGAACGCACCGCCCCCGGTTGGGATGACACGAAGGTCTGGGAGATCCATCGCGGCCTTAACCACGTCGACCCATCCCCGTTGCTGGATCACGACTTCGGTTCCGCCGTTGTCTGTAGGGAAGTAGCTGATCGGCTGGATTGCATCGACCGCAGGCTCATAGATCGTGATCACGTCGCGATCGCAGAATGTGAAGATGGTGTCGAGGTGCATGGATGCGCGATCAGCAGGCATCTTCGCTGCGATCACCTGTTCCGCTGCGCCTGCCTCGAACAGCGCGTTGGCGACCTGGCCGACTGCCTGGTAGGTCGTGCGTTCCCCCATGCCGATGAGAACGATGCCTTTCCCGACGGGCATCACATCGCCGCCCTCGAGATTGGCCGATCCGTAGTCACCTGGTGGGTCCCCCCACCAGATAGGAAAGTCGCTGTCTGCAAACTCGGGATGGAACTTGTAGATGGCTGCGAGGTGGATTCCTTCCTTGCGGCGAGCCGGGAAGAACATGGGGTTGATCGTCACGCCGCCGTAGATCCAGCAGCTGGAGTCCCGAGTAAACAGCTGATTGGGAAGCGGCGGCATAACGAATTCGGTTTCGGCGAATGCCTGGCTCGCGAAGTCCTTCAAGGCCGACGGTACCTCGCCAACCGTGACCCCGCCGATGAGATGGGAGACCAATGTCTTGGCGTCGAGTTCATCCATCCATGCCCGAAGATCGGGTATCCCACTGACGCCCACCTCATTCGGCACAATCTTCTGGTCCAGGATGTACTTGCGGCCCTCTGGGATGTCGACCACGGTCTCGAGGAGTTCATGCACGCGCATGACGTGGACTCCGTAGTCGTTCACCATCAGATCGACGAAGGCGTCATGCTCCTGCTTTGCTCTTCGAGTCCAGATGGGATCGTCGAACAGAAGATCCGCAGCATTGCGCGGTGTAAGCCTTCGCATCTCAAGGCCAGGTCGGTGGACGATGACCTTCCGTAGCTTCCCGACCTCCGAGTACACGCCGTGCTCGCTCATGTCAGCGTTGCCACAAGGATTGCTTTGATGGTGTGCAACCGGTTCTCCGCTTGCTGAAAGTGCACGGTCGCGTCTGATTCAAAGACTTCGTGTGTGACCTCAAGCCCATCGGAGGCACCGGTGTGCTCGATCATCTCTCTTCCAACCACAGTGTTCGAGTCGTGGAAGGCGGGAAGACAGTGCATGAACTGGACTGAATCGTTGCCGGAGGCCCCCATCAGATCCGCATTCACCTGGTAGGGCATCACGAGGTCTACACGTTCGATCCACACGTCTTTTGGTTCACCCATCGATACCCAGACATCCGTGTGGATGAAGTCGACACCGTCGACTCCGGCGATTGGATCGTCGGTGACAGTGATCGATCCTCCGGTGTGATCTGCAATGGCTTGTGCTGCTGAAATGATCTCGGCCGGCGGCGCGAGTTCAGCGGGTCCAACGAGCCGGACATCTGATCCCATAATTGCAGCCATCACGGCATGGGAGCGAGCCATGTTGAATCTGAGGTCGCCCATGAACGCATATGAGATGTCGGAGTATGTCTTGCCGCTCGCCTCGTGCATCGTGAGGAAGTCGGCGAGCATTTGGGTGGGATGCCACTCGTCGGTGAGTCCGTTGTAAACAGGCACGCCAGCGTGTGCGGCCAACTCCTCGATGTCGGACTGGGCTTTCCCCCGGTACTGGATTGCGTCATACATCCGGCCGAGAACGCGACCAGTGTCCGCGATCGACTCTTTGTGACCCATTTGGGAACCAGAGGGGTCGAAGTACGTGACATGAGCGCCCTGATCATATGACGCGACCTCGAAGGCGGCCCTCGTACGGGTACTGGTCTTCTCAAAGAGAAGCGCAATGTTCTTTCCGATGAGCCTCCGCTGCTCGGCTCCTGCTTTCTTGGCCGCTTTGAGCTCGGCTGACAGGTCGAGCAGGTACTGCATCTCTTCCTGATCGAAGTCGAGCTCCTTCAGGAAGCTTCGGTTTGTCAATGTGTTCACGATGGCTCAGTCTTCCTTGTCAGTCGCTCGCAAAAGAAATGCCGGGTGTCCCTGTCGACACAATCGTGCCAGCTGCTCCGTCCATTATCGAGTTGATGTCGTTCAGGCCGCCGATGCCTGCCCAGTGGCCGGTAGCTCGAGCGAAATCACATGCAGCAGTCACTTTGGGGCCCATCGACCCGACCGGGAATTGATCTGCGAATTCTTCCAATGCGTCAGGGTGGGCACGAACGATCCGCTTCTGGGACGGCGTCTTCCAGTCGACGTACACGCCGTCTGCATCGGTTGCCATAACGAATCCGTCGGCCTCCACGCCAACTGCGAGCAGTCCGCTTGCGTGGTCCTTGTCGATGACAGCCTCGACACCGATGAGTTCTCTGGTCTCCGTGTACATCGTTGGAATGCCACCCCCTCCAGCGCAAATGACGACTGCGCCCTTCTCGAGGAGCCATCGGATCTGGCGCAGTTCGAAGATTCTTTGTGGTCGGGGAGATGGAACGACTCTGCGGTAGGCGTCCCCGTCGGAATGGAAAGACCAGCCGTTTGTGTCTCTCAGGCCGAGGGCTGTGGCTCTGTCGTAGAACGGGCCTATTGGTTTCGTCGGGTTGAGGAATGCAGGGTCGCCAGGGTCGACCTCGATCATCGTGAGAAGCGCAGCGATTGGTTTGTCGAATGGAAGTCGATTTCCAAGCTCCTGCTCAACCATGTACCCGATCATTCCTTGGGTTTCGGCTCCGAGCACATCGAGGGATTGAGGCGGCGCATCTTCGAAGGCAGCGCCTTGGAGAGCGAGAAGCCCAACTTGCGGGCCGTTGCCGTGGGAGACGACAAGCTCGTGCTCTGCTGCGATGGGTGCGAGCTGGTCGCATGCCTCGCGTACATTCGTCCGCTGTGTCTCATCGGACAGCGGCTGGCCACGTCGTAGGAGGGCATTGCCGCCCAGTGCGACGACAAGTCTCATGGTGACGACAGCTTCAAGGCGATGAAGGAATCACTTGGCACGTTCCGATACTACGAGGGGCGCCGAGAACAAAACGGGTCAGCGCCCCCATGTCATGGGGAAGCCGGTGAGACCTCGGTCCAGTCGGATCCATCGAACTGCCACAGCTTGTCGCTGACATCGCCGAGCCCGTCAAGTGGAATGAGGTCTGCAGCACCGCCGAAGAGCAGTGTGACATTGTTGACAGCGTCGTACGTAATCGCATGGTCTCCGACAGGTCCCGGGGTGGAGACCGTCTCGACCTGGGCCCAGCTATCGGTGTTGTAGTCAAAGAGCCAGGTTTCAGTGCTGAGCTCGGATGGCGCTCCGCCGTGGGTGACAACCCGATCTGCGATTGGGTCGTAGGCGGCCGCAACCATAAAATCCGCTTCGAGACCAGGCGGCGAGAGCTCCTCCCACGTGTTGGTGTTTGCGTCATAGGCCCAGGTCTCGTCACCGCCGATGAGGAGAATGACTCTGTCCGACTCGGAGTCGTAGACCATGGCGAGTTCAAACAAGGTCGGGTGGCCCTCGGACTTCGGACGAGGGGAGACCTCTGGCGACACTTCTAACCACGATGAGTCTTCGAGGTTGAGGAGCCATGTCTCATTGGTCGGGAGTTCGGCGACAGTCGGACGCTCTGCACCACCGAACATGACCAGAACGTTCGACTCTGCATCGAAGGCTGCAACCGAACCAGCTCGTGCGGAAGGTTCGTTGGTTGTTTCCAGGCGCACCCAAGTCTTCAACAGGTACCGCCACGTCCCCGGATAGGTGAAACGGTCGCCAACATATCCCCCAACAAGGACGGCGGAACCGTCTGGGAGAGGGGCAAAGGCAAACTGGCCGCGAGGAGTTGGGGTTCCCGCCGCAGTCTTCTTCCAGCTGTCGCGGTCCTCAAGTTCCCACGTGTCGGCGAGGTATGTGCGTGCGTTCCCCGTGTTGGTTCGGCCGCCGAACAGCAACACCGTGCCATCTGCGAGGGTGACAAGGCCATGGCTGCGACGGGCATCCGGCCAATCCGATGATGGATCGGGGATGGTCGACGAATAATTGACCGTGGTGGTTGTCGTGCCTTCTGGCGACTGGCGTGAGGTCGAGGTCGTGTCTTCGGCGGTGTCTTGGACACTGGTGCACGCGGACAGAGCGGCAATCGCCAGAAGGGATGCCACGAACAAGGTTCGTGTTGTGCTGCTCGGCATGCAGCGACTGTAGGTTCGACGTGGGACATCTCAGGACCGTGGACGAAGATTCGTCTCTACAATCGGGCCTGCCGACACACGATCAGAGCAAGGAATCGAATGAAGTTCAAAGATGGCGTGATCACCGCAGGTCTTGCGTTCGCGAACCGTTTCAACCCCGTTACTTCGGACCCATCAAGTCCAATCAAAACGATCGCGTTGTTCGACTCTTTCTCACCTTCGTTGATGCCGAGATCATCCGTCCATCAGGGGCTTGCAGTAGCCACGTCGGTGCTGCTTGCAGAGATGGTCGGCAAAGGCTTCGACGCCGCTGTTACGAGGGTTGTGCCTCCGTCGTCTCCGTACTCCATTCGTATGGGTGCCCGGGCTGCGTTGACTGCCGGGGGCTATGCGCTGACGCAGATCCCACTCAAGCGAGATGAGAGCACGGTTATCGCATCAGTTCGGACTGCCGGAAGGCTTGCAATGGCTGGCGGTGTTGGTGGATTGGTCTACCAGTCCGCAACGGAACTTCGAGACCGGTATCCCGCAAGTGGACCGGTTCGACCGATACTCGTCGGTCTGGGCGGATTCGCAGGTGCAGTTGCGTACTCGGACTCGCTCCTCGAGACGCGAAAGCATGTCGTGAAGCGCTGGTCGGATGACGACAAGCCGGCCAGCATGCCAGCCTCGATCGGCATTGGCCTTGGCGTCGCAACCGTAGGCAGACTCATCGGGCGCGGCTACCTCTCGTCTCGCCGCTCCACCATGGACTACTTCGGCGACGATCCCGGACGACGAACGATCGGCCGAGCAGTGAATGCAGCCGTCTGGGCGGGTGGCATCGCTGCCTTGTACGCTGGCGGCGTCGGATACATCGCGAGGGCCAACGAGAAGATCGAACCCGCGTACAGCAAGGTCCCAGACAACGACTTCGTTTCGGGTGGTCCAAAGAGCATTTCGCCGTTCGACGAGCTTGGTCTGCAAGGCAGGCGGTTTGTCACGGATGTGATGACGCCGGATCTCATTGAGGAGACGCTTGACGAGCCAGCCGTTGCCCATCCGATCAGGGCGTACATCGGATACAACAGCGAGCCACTCTATTCGACCGGCCGCTCGGAGCTTGCCCTGCAGGAGCTGGATGCCCTCGGTGCCTTCGACCGCAAGTACTTGCTGCTGTTTGCTCCAACGGGGACAGGGTGGGTGGATCAGTCGATGATCGAGTCTGCCGAGATCTTTGCGCGGGGCGATATTGCAACGTGCTGCATCCAGTACGGACGTTCACCGAGCTTTCTTGCGGTCCAGAAGGTGGCGCTTGGTCGACAGCAGTTCCGACAACTGCTGTGGGGGATCACACAACGACTCGCCGAGCGGACCGAGGAGAATCGACCGAAGGTCCTCGTTTTTGGCGAGAGTCTCGGTGCGTGGTCCTCGTC
>JBPCTY010000152.1:0-21420 GCA_051011415.1 Acidimicrobiia bacterium | reverse complement strand
CATCGTGTTCGACTGGCACACAGACGAGTCCATCCACCGACTCGCTGAAGCCTGGGAACGGCACCGGTACGACACCCAGAGGAAAGGTGGTCGTCCTGGTCCATGCGGCCCCGTTGCGCACCCAAAGTGCAGCCGCCTCGGCCCCCGTTCCGTCCACCAGAGACTCGGGCACCTGCTCGAGCAACTCCTCGTCGGTCGCTGCGACCCTACGAGAGAAATCGGACAACACCTCGTAGGGCGTCGCGCGTTTCCCATAGACCAACCGATCCGCGAGCCTCTGAAGCCATCGACGCACGGGCTGGAACAGAAGCGCAATGAGCGCTGTCGCCCCGATCGCCAGAATGGGAGGTGGCGCTTCATCGACGCCACCGCCTCCCCTACCGAGTAGCAGAAGCGGGCCGGCCACGATCGCAACATACGTAACCGTGATGAAGGCTCCCAAGACGCCGTACACAAGCGCCCGCGAGACCACGATGTCGATGTCGTATAACCGGTACTTGGTGATAGCGATGCCGTACGCAACGAACAACAGTGGAAGTGCGACGAAGGTCGAGAAGGCTTGTAAGGCGTCGGTACTGATCTGGAAGAGGATGACGGACGAGATAGCGAAGAGGAGAAGCGCGCTCCCGGCCCAACGGAACTGCAACCGCTCATCACCTGAAGACTTACGCCAAGTGAGCAGCACCGAGATGATTGACAGGGCGCTGCTGACCAGGAGAACCAGCAAGGGGATCCCGAGCATTCCATCCCACGATCCAATGATCTCTGAGTACGGAACCGTGCGCCGCGGTCGCACCAACCAAGCCACAGCGACAGAAGGGACCACAATCCCCACCGCGGCAGCCCCGGCAACCCAACGCCAACGCGGTGTTCTGAGGCGCCCGCTAGGGAACAGCAGCAGCCCGAAGGTGACCATCAGGAACAGCGCAGGGATCCAGGTCCAAAGAGCGAGGTTGACCCCGATCGCCGCGCCAATCGGCAAATCGGCCGGCGCGAGGTCGACTGTGCCATCCTGCACCGCCGCATTGGTCACTCCGCCGGTGGTTGCCAGATACGAACCAACGGCCTGGAGGGCGCTGAAAAAGGCTGCTCCAACAAGAGTCCAAACGGCGAGGTTCCGGGGCGTTCGCGGCAGCGCCAGAAAGGCGACGGCACCGATCCATGCAGCGGCGAATGCATTTGTGACGGTCCAGTCGGAAAAGGCGCTCGAGAGTTCGTCGTCGGCCATGTAGCCCGCAAGGGCGAGAACCGCCAGCAACGTGGAACCAACTATCAGCGACTGGCCCGATTTGACGAGTCGAGGGTGTGGAGAGCGCCAGACAAGAACAACCGTCACAACCGCCGCGATACAGAGGAGCGCCGCTCCAACGCCAAGAGCCGCAGACGTCCACGACGCCCCCATCACTCGCTCCGCCTCGGGCACCTAAAAGCAAGAACCGGGCTCGTTCGGCCCTTGACCGCACTCGGTTCCAGCTTGTCACACGCAGGAACCACGTCAAGTGAGTCGTAGGTAGGTTCGCTCAATACGGTCTCACCCGCGGCCGCCCACTGTTGCAGACGCTGGGTCAGATTCACCGTGTCACCCACGACCGAATACTCCAGCCGCTCCTCTGAACCCAAGAGCGCTGCAGCGACATGGCCGGTACTCAGACCGATGCCGAGCCCGAACGGATCGAGAGACTGGACCACCCACTCCTCGTTGATCTTCGCCTGTGCAGCATGCATCGCGATAGCCGCGTCGAGTGCGCGCTGGGCATGGTCATCGACGGGAACGGGCGCACCGAACACCGCCATAACCGCGTCGCCGACGAATTGCATGACAGTTCCTCCCGCGTCAATGATTGCCCGATTCATCGCGGCGCGATGCTCGTTCAGCTGGCCAGCAAGAAGGCTTGGCGCCGTTCGCTCTGCGATCGTGGAGTAACCACGTATGTCTGCCATCACAACGGTCACATCTAACTCCTCGGTGACACCGATTTGACGTCCCTCCGTCCGGAGTTTGTCGGCAACGCCTCCCGGGAGCAACCGGGACAGCTCTTCGCCCTGCTCCTCTCGATCAGCAATGGCGCGCTGCAGGCTCTTCAGACGGTCGAGCGCAACAGAGTTCCCGTCGGAGAGCCCTCCGGCGAGCGAGACCCACAGGCGCTCGATCTGTGCGTCTATGTCTGCTGGTGTGGTCTTGCGGGAGACAGCGATGGCCTTGATAGGAGTTCCCTTGGCGATCTCAGCGAGAAGACCCTCGTCGTCGGCCGACAGAATCGACTCATTCGTCACCGGTGCCGTGAGTGCGTCGACGATTGTTGCGTCGAGCACGGAACCCCCCGTCGCAACCTCTCGGATAGCTCGCGCTAACTGATCGCCTTCGGCAACCCGGTCCTTGAGGAGGTATGCGTACCCTGCGGCACCTTCGGCGAGAAGGTCGATCGCGTACTCAGGATCGTCGTATTGGGACAGGATCACGATGCCGGTCCCCGGATGCTGTTGACGCACGTGGTGGGCTGCTTCGATACCCTCCCGGCGGAAGGTTGGCGGCATGCGTATGTCTGTCACAACGACGTGAGGATTGGCCGCTTCGGCTCCAGAAATGAGCTGCTCGAAGTCAGCAGCCACTCCTACAACCTCTAGGTCGTCTTCGAGTTCGATGAGAGTCTTCACCCCTTCGCGGACGAGGAGATTGTCATCGGCTAGGTAAACCGTGATCGTCATGAGCTCAACCCCGACCCGCACGAGCGATCTCGCGGTAACGAAGGGTCTTGGCGCACCGTTTCCGCGCTCCCATCCTCGGATCCGTATCACGGGTTGCTGCGGTCATGTGGTGTCTCCCTCCGTGTTGATGCCACGCTCTCGCACTCCACCTCCGAAGGGAACGGGGTGGGCACGGCATGTGAGGTGGTGATACCCACACCCCAATCCACCCGCCTCCACCATGTCTTTGCCCCCGAACTTCGCGTTGGCTGGTATCACTCACCGAGAGGAGAATCGATGCGCCACGTCAAATCTGTCACCTCGATCTCGTGGATCCCGTCCGAGGCGATGACAGGTCCGATGCGACTTCCGATGGATCTCGGCATCGGCCACTATGACAATGCGCCGCCCGACGCCATCGACAACGACGTCCTGGATCAGCTGAGAGTGTCCGACGGCCTCCGATTCGCCAACCACCTTGAGGCGTGGGTGGACGTCGAGGCAGGAGAGATCGTCGACGCCGGCTACTCGGGTGGAGCCATCGTTGGCGCGACAACAGCGACGCTCGGCGTTGGATCACTCACGTTCCCCGGAGTCGGCTTCCCCCTCATCCAATCCCCGCCCGAGACAACGCACGGCGGCACTCGGTTCGTTCAATCTGCCGGCGGCCGCACCGGTTCCCCCTTTCCGCGGCGGATCGACCGACCTCCGTACGTTCGTATCACCGCACCAACCGCATGGACGACCCTCGCCGTCACGATTGCTCCCGACGGCGCAGCGTCCTTCGAGGTCGTTGGCGCATCGCCGTTCCCGCGCCATTGGATCTACGACGCTATGGGTGGGCTTGCGGCCAAGAGCGGCACCATCGACTTCACCGACTGGACCAGGACCGGCGACCATGCTCGGACACCTTGGGGTGACGAGGAGCGTCCCGCACTGATCGCAGCTGTCGAGACAGCGATGGAACGGTCTCTTTCAGGCGTGCTGATGGGGGAAACTCCGCGAATAGCGGATCTGCCAATCGGTGACTCACTCACGACGCAAGGCGAGCCCGCTACCGACGTGCACCTCGTGCTCGACGGCATGCTTGTCGTTGACGTAGACGGCGATCTCGTGGCCGAACTCGGGCCCGGTGCCATCGTTGGTGAGCGCGCTTCCCTCGAGGGTGGTATCCGCACGTCGACAGTTCGAGCAACGACGCCCGTCACGTACGCAGCAGTCCCGGCGTCTGCACTTTCGGCGGACGATCTCCGTCAGGTGGCGACGACCCATCGGCGGGAACGATGAGACCGTTCGAGGCCTGCCGACCAAGGCGCACAAGCATCGGCGACCCTACAACCAGCGACCCATCCGAACGGAGCGCGTGATGCGGGTGACTCTGACGACCACCGTTGACACTGATGTCGCCCCGGACACGATCCGACGCGGACTCCTTGACTTCAGCGACGAGCGCCCCAACCGATGGCCAACGCTCGATCCGAAGACGTATGAGGTGCACTGGGTCGGTGAGACATCCGCTGAGATCACTGAAGGCAGCCCCATCCCGAAGGTCTGGTCACGTGAGCTCTACGACTGGTCGCATCCGACCACCATCACATGGACTGCTCAGGAATCAAACTTCTGCCAACCAGGAAGTCACATTTCAATGGACATCCAGCCGACACCGTCGGGTGGGAGCACAGTGACCGTCACCTGGGATCGTGTTGCCGCCAATGCTCGAGGCAGGATGAACCTCACGGTGATCCGTCTCGGGGGTGAGAGGCTCCTCAAATGGGCCACGGAGAAGTCCCTCGGCGATGTCGGAAGGTCTTACGGTGAAGCATGACCGCTCGACGGCTAGCGAGGCGCGATCTGGACTTCTAGGGCTGGGCGCCTTCAGGCACGCTTGGTCCCGGTACACGTATCAGGAGAAGTCTTCCTTCTTGGTACCCACCGTTGTGGAATCCGTATGTCTCGCCCTTGTCGATGTGAACAACGTCTCCCACACCAAGACGGAAGGTCTCGTCGTCAACGACGAATTGGATCTCGCCCTGGAAGCAGATGTACATCCGATGGTCCTTGGCGTTCTCTCGTGAGGGCCGCTCAATCCCGATGGGAAGGACGATCTCGGCAAAGGAAGCCGTTTCGAAGGCGCTGGGTGTCAGCTCCCTCAATTGGATATCGGCGAATGCAAACGGTGTGATGTCGTCGTAGCGCTTGAGTTCCATGAACCGAGCCTACCGGCACAGATTTGGTGGGTTGTGTTCTTGGTCTGCGACCAGACGTGATCGGAATCTGGATGCCCTCTGGGTGAATCTCAGTTTCGTGTCACACCCCGTCGATAGATTGTGCTTATGGAAACGATGCAACTCATTCACACAGCAACGCCAGCAGACCTGACCACGGTCGGGGATGCGGCGCTCGAAACATGGTTCGCCGAAGCTGGGCTCGGTGTCGAGGTGGTAGACCACTGCGATGCTGCGTCGTGCCCGATCTGCTTCACCGCTATCGAGGTACCGGCCGCGGCATAGCTCCACTGGTTGGAGACCCACCAGACGGTAGGTCGGCCGATTCCGGCGACTACGTCGCCAAGTAGGAGTCGAGGGCCTGCAGTTGGGCAGCAACGGAATCTGCTGAACCACCACCATGTGTTGCTCTGCGGGCGACCGACTCGGACGGTGACGTCACCGCAAGATCAGCGTCTTGGAATCGTGGATCGAATGCCACGAGACCGTCGGCGTCGAGATCTGCAAAGGTCTTGCCTTCGGCCACAAGGGTTGAGACAACCCTGCCAACCACATGGTGTGCCTCCCTGAATGGCACTCCTCGATCCACAAGGACTTCGGCCAGGTCGAGCGCCGTCACCCACTGGTCGGGCGGCGGTGGATGGAACTCGGCGGTTTCGATCATTCCTGAAATGGCATGGAGAGCTCCCGCGAGAGAATCGTCAGCGTGGAAAACCAAGCGCTTGTCCTCCTGGAGATCCCGGTTGTAGGTCATCGGGAGGCCCTTCTGCAGGGCCATCAGCCCAGTGAGATCTCCCGTCACCGAAGCTGCCTTGCCGCGCACCAGCTCGGCAATGTCGGCATTCTTCTTCTGTGGCATGGCCGATGACCCTGTCGTGTACTCGTCGCTGAACGTGGCCCAGCCGAACTCTGCCGAACACCACAGAACGAGCTCCTCGGAAAGCCGGGAGAGATGGATCATGGATTGAGTCACGCACCACACGTATTCGGCTGCGAAATCCCGTGAACCCACGGCGTCCATCGAGTTGTCGAATACACCTGACATTCCGAGAGCTTCAGCGGAGAGGTGGGGCTCAAGTGGCAGCGATGACCCTCCCGAAGCCCCCGCACCCAATGGTGAAACATCCACACGCACAAGGGCGTCGGCAAGCCGATCCGCATCGCGTTTCAACATCCAGGCATAGGCAAGCAAGTGGTGTGCGAACGGCACCGCTTGTGCCTGTTGAACGTGCGTATAGGAAGGCACAACCGCATCCCCGGCGCGACGTGCCTGTTCGGTGATTACGACAATGAGCCGCTTGAGTTGCGTGATGCGATCGCGCCCGGAGTCGAGGAGATAGAGCCGGAGGTCGAGCGCGATCTGGTCGTTTCGCGATCGGCCCGTATGCAGCTTCCCAGCGACGTCGCCCACGAGCTCCCCAAGCCTGCGTTCAACGGCTGAGTGGACGTCTTCGTCCTCCTTGTGCCACACAAAACTCTGCGCTTCCGCCTCCCGAGCGATCTCGACGAGGCCTTCGTTCAGAGCCTCTGCCTCGGTCCGGTCAACGAGACCCACCCGCTCGAGCATCGCTACGTGGGCAATAGACCCTCGCACGTCCACGCCGAGCAGTCTTCGGTCGGCTGTGTCGACCGTGAACTCCCAGAGTGCTTCCGCAGGGCCTTCATCAAAGCGGCCACCAGACCACAGCGTCATACCGGCTGGGCCTTCATGTCACTCACCCTCGCCAAGCCGCTTCTCGGCGAAGGTCCTGAGCCGGAGCGACTGCAACCTGATGAATCCCTCGGCGTCACCCTGGTGGTACACGTCGTCGGCCTCGAAGGTGACCGTCGCCTCGTCGTAGAGGTCGTGCGTGTCTGATCTTCGCCCATCAACGATGGCCTGGCCCTTGTACAGCTTGATCCTGGCCTCGCCGGTAACGGGTCTCTGGAGATCGTCCATGAAATGCTGAAGGGCTTCTCGTTCCGGTGCGAACCAGAACCCGTTGTAGACCATCTCCGCATACTTGTTGGACAATTCGTCTCGGAGGTGACCGACTTCTCGATCGAGGGTCAGCGACTCGACCGCACGGTGTGCGTGATAGAGGATGGTTCCCCCCGGTGTCTCGTACACACCGCGACTCTTCATACCGACGAACCGGTTCTCCACGATGTCGACCCTGCCGACGCCGTGCTTTCCACCAAGGGCGTTGAGCGTCGTCAGTAGATCAACCGGCGACATCCGCTCCCCGTTGACCGAGACCGGGTTCCCCGATTCGTACCCAACAGTGACGTACTCCGGCTCATCTGGAGCATCTTCGGGGTCAACCGTGAGGTTGAACATTCCCTTTGGTGGTCCCGTCCATGGGTCTTCGAGTACGCCGCCCTCGTATGAGATGTGGAGGATGTTCGCATCGGTCGAGTACGGCTTCTCCGAAGTCACAGGAACGTCGATTCCGTGGGCCTCCGCATATGCAATGCAGTCTGCACGCCCCTTCAGGTCCCACTCGCGCCAGGGAGCGATCACCTTGATGTCGGGCTTCAGCGCATACGCCGACAACTCGAACCTCACCTGGTCATTGCCCTTTCCGGTGGCACCGTGAGCGATGGCATCTGCGCCGGTTTCAATGGCAGCACGTACGAGACCCCGAGAGATCACCGGTCGGGCGAGCGATGTTCCGAGGAGGTAGTACCCCTCGTACAAGGCCGATGTGCGGAATGCTGGGAAGACATAGTCCTCCACGAATTCTGCGGTGAGGTCCTAGGCGATGGCTTCGACTGCTCCCGTCTCGAGCGCCTTGACCCTCGCTTCCTCAACCTCTTCACCTTGCCCGACGTCGGCGGTGTACGCCACGACCTCGGCGCCGTACTCCTCTTTGATCCACTTCAGGATCACCGAGGTATCGAGGCCACCGCTGTACGCCAGCACCACCTTCTTGATGTCTTTGCCCATGCGCTACTCCGTTCCTTCCAATTCTTTGAGAGTTACTGATGCGCCTGTTGTCTCATCGGCGATCACGAGAATGGTGTCGTCGCCCGCAATCGATCCGATCACGCCGTCGAGGTCTGCTGCATCGATCCTGCTCGCAACAAACTGGGCTGCGCCGGGAGGCACTGTTAGCACAATCAGGTTCAGGCTGACCGCAGCAGAGATCACGAACTCATCCATCGCGTCGTAGAGCGCACTCCGTTCGGCTTGCGTCGCCTCCGATGCGATTCGGTAGACAACCGTTCCGTTTGCCCTGACCCTCGTCGCGCCGATCGCATCGAGGTCTCTCGATACGGTGGCCTGGGTGACATCGAAGCCCTCGGTTGACAGGGCAGCTCGGATATCGGCTTGGCTGTGGACCTCTGTCGTCTCGATCATCGACCGGAGGTGCCTGCGTCTTGTCTCGGTCTCGGCCCTCATCCGACCGACTCCTCGGTGATCATCGTGCCGATGCCTTCAGGGGTGAACACCTCGAGCAGAAGTGCATGCTGCATCCGGCCGTCGAGGATGTGGACCTGAACGACGCCACCAGCGATCGCCTCAACACAGGACCGCAGTTTCGGCAGCATTCCTTGGGAAACCGACCCAGAAGCGATGACCTCTTCGAGTTCTGAGGCCGAAATCCGAGGAATCAGGCTGTCCTCGTCCGCAAGATCGCGATACAGCCCTTCAACATCCGTGAGGTAGACGAGCTTCGACGCGCCGAGTGCAACAGCCAGCGCTCCTGCTGCGGTGTCTGCATTCACGTTGTAGGTCTTGCCGTCCTCACCCCGTGCAATCGGAGCCACAACAGGCACATATCCCTGATCCTGAAGGGCGACAATCAGATCGGGGTTGACATTGGTGACCCTTCCCACGAATCCGAGCCGCTCGTCGCGAGGTTCTGCGACAAACAGGTTCGCATCCAATCCTGAAACACCGGTAGCGACCGAACCGTGGTTGTTCACAAGCCTCACGATGTCAGGATTGATCTCACCGATGAGAGTCGATTGCACCACTCGGATCGTCTCTTCGTCCGTGACCCGGAGTCCCTCGTGCCACTGCGGTTCAATACCTCTTTGGCCCATCGCAGCCGAGATGTGCGGTCCTCCGCCGTGAACGATCACAGGTCGAATACCGACGTAATGCAGCATCGCTACATCGTCAGCAAAGGTCTCGCGGAGCGCCTCATCCACCATTGCGGAGCCGCCGTACTTGATGACCACGGTGCTCCCTCGAAACGACCTGATGAAGGGAAGGGCTTGAGAGAAGATGCTTGCCTTGCCCATGGTCGCTGCGATTCTCGGCTTGGCAGGGCTTGGCGTCGTGTGTCCGGTCATGGCATCCACCCGACGTCAGGGAGCCCTTCGGCCTCATCGAGCCCCATCATGATGTTTGCGCATTGGATCGCCTGGCCGGCGGCGCCTTTGATTAGGTTGTCGATGGCACACAGCGCAACCACGGTGTTCGTTCGATCATCCAAATGCATCGAGATGAGGGCGTTGTTCGAACCCACGACCCACCGTGTCTCTGGTGACCCTTCAACACGACGCACAAACTGGCTCCGGGCGTAGGTCTTATCGATCGCCTCTTCGAGATCTCCAAGGGTCACATCGGCGGAACCGGTTGCGTAGGCGGTTGTGAGAATGCCTCGTTGCATCGGTACCAGATGTGGAGTGAAGACGATGCTCGGCGTTCGGCCAGAGAACTCCTCGATGCCCGCTTCCATCTCCGGGCGATGGCGGTGCGCCAGAACTTTGTATGCCTTTACCGATTCGTCGATCGCACCGAACGAGAGTGCTTCGGATCCTCCCCTGCCGGCTCCAGATACCCCGGACATCGAATCCACGATGACGCCGTCGTCCTCAATCAGTGACGCAGCGAATAGCGGAGCAAGGATCAGAAGCGCAGAGGTCGGGTAGCAACCGGGCACTGCGACCTGCGTTGCCTCGGCCAGCTCATCACCAAACAGTTCTGGGAGTCCGTAGACCCATTCCGGCAGCTGATTGGGAAACGGGTGAGAAGCTTCGTACGCATCCTGATATCTCTCGGCTGTATCGAGTCGAAAGTCGCTGCCAAGGTCGACCACTCTGACCCCTCTCGCACGAAGATCGAGTGCAGGCGACGCTGATGCACCGTGCGGCATCGCAAGAAAGGCGATGTCCACCTTTGGCACCTTGGTCGTGTCGATGGGACCAAGCACACGGTCACCTCCGCTGAGGTGAGGATGCACCTCACCCAGGCGAAGCCCAGCTCGCGAGTGTGCACCCATGTATTCGAGTTCGAGATATGGATGGGCGTCAATGAGCCTGATGAGCTCCCCGCCTGCATATCCAGACGCACCCAGTACTGCCGCTGTCGTGACCATCCCAGAAGTATACGCATATGCAGTTGCATATCCGCATACGGATTCTCAGCGTTGGTGACCGTGCTCCTCAGCCCACTCATCGAGCATCGCATACGCCTCGTCCGGAGTGAAAGGTCCGTCCTCAATTCGCCGCTCGAGAAGCATGTCCATGATGTCGCCGACCGTTCGGGACGGTTCGAGCTTCAGGTACGTCATTACGTCATTGCCGTCGATCGGTGGACGGAGCCTGTCGAGCTCCTCTTGCTCGGACAGCACCTCGATCCGCTCTTCGAGCTCATCGATCCGGTTCGAGATCGCTCGGGCGCGTCGCTTGTTTCGAGTGGTCACATCGCAACGGACCAGTTCATTCAGGTCCTCGAGCAGCGGGCCTGCGTCTCGCACGTATCGTCGGACAGCTGAATCAGTCCAACCCATCTTGTAGGTATGCGGCCGCATGTGGAGGAAGACCAACTGACCGGTTTCCTCCGTGAGGTCCTTCGGGTACCGCATCGCTTTCATGCGCTTTCTCGTCATCCGAGCACCGACCGCCTCGTGATGATGAAAGGAAACGCCCCCCTGGCCGTACTCGCGCGTTGCGGGCTTGCCGATATCGTGAAAGAGGGCCGCGAGCCGAAGCCTCAAACGTGGTTGTGTCTTTGCAACCACAGCGATCGTGTGTGCGAGCACATCCTTGTGTCGATGGACGGGGTCCTGTTCCACGGCGAGCGCTGGCAGCTCTGGTACGAACTCATCTGCAAGGCCGCTGGTGACCAGGGCCTCGAGCCCTACGGCGACGTTCGCTCCCGTCAGCAGCTTGTTGAACTCGGCAACGATCCTCTCTGCCGAAACGATCGAAAGCCTCGATCGCATGCGCTCAACAGCTTCGAATGCGGCCTCATCGGCGGCGAATCCAAGAGTTGACATGAACCGGAACAACCGAAGCATTCTCAGAGGGTCATCGCCGAACGACACCTCAGGGTCGAGGGGAGTACGCAGTAGCCCGGTCGCCAAATCGGCGAGCCCTCCGTACGGATCGATCATCTCTGGCTGTTGGCCTGGCTCGATCGGGATCCTGAGCGCCATTGCGTTGACTGTGAAGTCTCTCCTCGACAGGTCTTCGTTGAGACTGTCAGAGAAGGTCACACGCGGCTTTCGAGAGTCGTCGCGATACACCTCCGATCGGAAGGTGGTGATTTCGTGTATCTGACCATCCCGCACGAGACCGATCGTTCCGAACTGCTTACCTGCGAGATAGGAAGAGTGCGCCCAGGATGCCCCAATGCGCTCGATGTCGCTCGGCCTGGCAGCCGTGGTGAAGTCCATGTCATTGTTCGGGCGACCGAGCAATGCATCACGTACGGAACCACCGACGAGATAGAGCTCTTCGCCAGCAGCATCAAACTGGGCTGCAAGCTCGATGACTTCGTCAGTCAGGACTGATTCCAACCGGTCAGGGACCACCGTCAGCCCTCCTCGCGCCCGCGATTCGCCAATCCGTCGGCGTATTCATTCCACTTGAAGCCAACGTGTGCCTTGATCCAACGCAGATCCAGCTCTGGCCTCTTTCGGTATGCCGTGTACGCCTTCTTCACCAGATCAAGATTCTCCACGGGGCCTGTCTTGCGCTTCCACCCACGTTTCTCCCAACCGGCTGCCCACTCGTTGATCGTCCGCACGGCAAGGTTCGAGTCTGAGTACACAACCGCAGAAGTGCCCTCTGGCACCAACTGCACGGCTTCGATGAGCGCTAGGAGCTCCATCCGGTTGTTCGTGGTGTCACCACCGAACCCGTAGGCCTCAGACACGACCTCGTCGTCAATCACGTATACCGCACCCCAACCACCAGGACCGGGATTCGGCGACGAACTCCCATCCGTGAAGACGCCAGTTCTTGGATCGTTCTCAGACTGTGGCTTCGCTCGGCTGGATTTCGCCTTCGAAGAGCTCTTTGCAGTGGCGTCTCGGCAGTTCATGCACTGGCGGGGCGTCCATCCGGGGTACTTGTCAAGAACCGCCTGTGGAATTGAGAACGTGTCGCCACAGTCCTTGCACGTGAAATCTGGCATGGAGCGAGGGTAGGCACCTTGCGGGCTGGTCTCTCGTCTCGTGCCGTTGCCGGCCTGTGATCAGGCGGGCGCGGCGGGTACTGAGGACACGACGCCGGTTGCGATCTTGAAGTCGCGTGGCGATGTCACGTGGAGCAGTGCGTCAGAGAACGACACTTCGCCAGCTTCGTATCTGGCGGTGATTGCCTGATCGAAGGTTTGCATTCCGTAGAACGCACCTTCCTCGATCGACTCGAACAGTTCGCCAAGGCGGTCCGGATCGATAAGCCTTTCGCGGATAGCTTCGGTGCCAAGCATGATCTCGACAGCGGGAACCCTGCCCTGACCTTCGATCTTTGGAAGCAGACGCTGCGAGATGATTCCCCGCAGCGAAGTTGCGAGCATCTGATGAACACGCCTCTGGAGATGCGGTGGGAAGGTATCGA
Source organism: Acidimicrobiia bacterium (assembly GCA_051011415.1). Lineage (GTDB taxonomy): Bacteria > Actinomycetota > Acidimicrobiia > Spongiisociales > UBA5794 > SZUA-442. The sequence goes on along the minus strand of JBPCTY010000152.1, from coordinate 8,728 downwards.
TGATCCGATGGACGGTCTCCACCGCATCGATCGTGTACATCGTTGAAATCACGAGGTGACCGGTTTCCGCAGCGACGAGCGCCGCGTCGAGCGCCTCTTGGTTCCTAATCTCACCGACATAGATCACGTTCGGGTCCTGACGGAGAACCGATCTCATCCCAGCCTCAAACGACTCGGTATCGACACCCACCTCACGCTGACTCACGATCGAACGCTTGTCCTTGTGCAACACCTCGATCGGGTCTTCGATCGTAATGATGTTTGCTCGGCGATTCGTGTTGATGTGATCGATCATCGCCGACGCAGTGGTCGTCTTGCCGGATCCAGTTGGGCCGGTCACCAGAATGAGGCCATCTGGCTCATCGCAAATCTTGGCAACGGGCTCGGGAAGACCAAGATCCGAGAAGGTTTGCGACGTCGGCGCAACCGCCCTGACGACGACGTTTACTGAGCCGCGCTGGCGGAAGGAGTTCACGCGGAATCGGCCGAGACCGGAGCGGCCGTAGGCAAAGTCGAAATCTGTCGTCTCGTCCGACGACCCCTTGAGGTGGGTCGGCAGAAGGTCCTCGAGAAGCGCAGCAGTCTGTTCTGTCGTCAGGGGCGAAAGCTCTGCAAGATGAAGCACACCATCAATGCGGTAGGCAGGCGGCGAGCCAACCTTGAGGTGCAGATCGGATCCGCCAATCGAAACGAGTTTCGACAGCAGTTCGTCCAGGCTTGGCATCGGTTCCATTGTGCGCGGTCCTCCCACGGTTTCCTACCCGCAGGGGATATCGGCGTTTGGGGCGCTCGGCTTAACGAACTTCCCAGTGATCAGCCGTTGCCTCGACAGCAAGATCCACCAGCCGGGCAGCTGATCCGACAACTTCCGTGGGAAGCTGTGGCGCTGAACCAGACAGCGCTCCTTCGACCGTTGCACGCGTGCCCTCACGCAATGCATCGAGGTCGTACCCACCTTCAAGGAATGCAATCGTGCGATTGGCTGGGACGATTTGTGCAAGCGCAGCCGCCATCGAGGTATATGACTCGTCTTCAAGCCTGAGGCCCCCGAGCGGATCGAGCTTGTGTGCGTCGTACCCAGCGGAGATCAGTAGCCAGTCGGGTTGGAACTGTTCGACCACGGGCAAAACGAGCCGCCCAAAGGCCGCCATGTACGACGGTTCAGATGTACCGGAGGGAAGTGGGATGTTCACCGTTGCACCACTTCCCGCGGCCGAGCCGATCTCTGTGATCCACCCCGTGCCGGGATAGAACGGAAACTCGTGAAGTGAGAGGTAGAGGACGTCCGGGTCGGAGAGGAACGAGTGTTGTGTGCCATTTCCATGATGCACATCCCAGTCGACCACGGCAACGCGGTCGCCCTTTGCTCTGAGATAGGCGGCAGTCACTCCGATGTTGTTGAAGAGACAAAATCCCATGGCCTGGTGTCGTTCGGCGTGATGCCCAGGTGGCCTCACCGCCACGAATGCGGTGTCGGCGGCGTTGCGCCCGAGCGCGTCAACCGCAGCAGGCCCAGCACCGGCTGCATGAAGCGCAGCCTCCCAGGATGCGGGGACCGCATATGTGTCCTCGTCCAGGGATCCGCCCCCAGCAACGCAGAATGCATGGACCTCATCGATGTACGACGCATCGTGCACATACTCGAGGACGGATCGATCGACGGACGGTGCCTCGAGATCCACCACGGGCACGCTCACGGAACGAAGGCCGTCAACGGCGGCAACGATCCTCTCAGTGCGTTCCGGGTGTCCGGGAGGGGTCCGGTGTTCGAGACTCAGCTCGTGTGTCACAAGCAGTAGGGACATGCGGGGATTGTCGCACGGACTGAGGCTCCACGAACCGTGGCTACGCTGGAGCACCGGTAGGACCGAGAGAGGGACAGCGATGGCGCTAGCCGACACGCCGCACCGCGTGTTCCAGAGGGGCACGTGGCCCGGCTCCATATCGTTCAGGCGAGGATGGGCCAGAGCTGAGGCGCGCCCGTGGAACGATGCGGTGGACGATGCAACCTTGCGATTGCTCCGGGGTGGGTCGGGGTTTATCGAGGCATGCGTCGGCCGGCTGAAGAGCGTTGGAGCCCCTTCAATCCTGTCTTCACCTCTCGCACCATCCGCTCGCCGACCGTGGGAAGACGCAGGGTTTGAGCAATACATCGAGCTCGCGCTCATGCGTTTGAGTCTCCACGATGCAATCCCGGCACCACAGCATCTTGTGGTGAGGGAGGACAACTACAACCTCGATCAAATGCTCGAGATCGATAGGGCGGCTTTCGCTGACTTCTGGCGATTCGACAAGGCGGCCCTGATCGAATCGACAAAGGCCACGTCCAAGACTTCCGTGTTTGTGATCCGAGACGGTGATCAGGGGATCACTGGATATGCCGTTGCCGGATACGGAAATGCGATCTCGTACCTCCAGCGCGTTGCCGTCGACCCGAAGTGGCAGGGCGAAGGCATGGGCCGAAGCCTGGTCAGGGCAGCGGCAAGAAGCGCAAAGCGAAACGGCTCCAAGGCAATGCTCCTCAACACCCAGTTCGACAACCGATCGGCCATCTCCCTCTACGAGTCCGAGGGGTATGTCGAGCTCCCAGAGTCACTTGCGGTGCTGAAGGCGAGCTGACATGCCTCCCAGACTGCCGGAGCGATACCGCCTGAATATCCGGCTTGGGAGCGACGGCGATATAGAGGAGTGGCTCGCACAGGACGAGAACCTCGACCGCCCCGTTCTGATCAGGTACCTCGCTCCAGAGAGCACACAGGACAGGCATGGAACGTTCCTTGAAGGCGTACAGGCCGCGGCAGCCCTCACCGAGATCCATCTCCAGCGAGTCTTTGCGGCTGGAGAGACAACTGCCTCGGCGTACTCGGTTTCGGAATGGGATGGCGGTGTCACTATCGCGGACAGGCTTCGGGTTGGCGAAGGGCTCCCCGTCGAGGAGTTTCTTCCCAACGCCTCGGGCCTGTGCACGGCGCTGGGCAGATTCCATGAGGCAGGCGGAATCCACGGTGCCATCGACATCTCCGCAGTCCATTTCTCGGCCGCACATCCTGCGAAGCTCGGGGCGTTCGGCCGACAGCGAAGATGGTCCGATCAGAGCGAGGACACCATGGCTCTTGCCGAGGTCCTCCGGGCTGCAATAACTGGCACCGAAGACCCTGCCGTCTTCCCCTCCGCCGTCATCGACGGTCTTCCACCGAGTACCGATGAAGCGCTCAAGGCAGGTGTTGCCGGCGAACTGGACGCCTATGCGCTTGCCACCGCACTGAGTGCAGTGCACTACGAGGCACCTGAGGAAATCACCCCGCAGCGCCCGTGGCGAGCCCTTGCCTTGTTCGCAGCCATCGTCGTCCTCATATCGCTCGTTGCCGCTGTAGGACTCGCAGCCAACTTCGACCCCGACTCGGCGTTTCTCTTCCCAGTAGGAGCCGAACCATCCGCACCAACAACAACGGTCCCCGTTCCGGTGTCAGATCTCGACGAGACCGACGACTTGCAGTCGACCGTTGAGGTCTACGACCCCTTTGGCGATGGGACCGAAAGTGACGACTCCGTGGATCTCGTTCTCGATGGCAACCCGCTCACGGCATGGCAGACAGAGGCCTACTCGGGGCCGATTCGCGACTTCAAGGACGGCGTTGGATTGGTCTTTGAAGTGGAAGGCGTGCCGAGCGCGATGTATGTGCTCGGCACCGTCGGCACTACCTACGTCGTTGGCTGGTCAGCAAGCCTTCCAGAGGATCCCGCAAACTGGGAGCACATCGCCCGCGGCACCCTGCAGGAAGGCGAGACGAGGATCCAGCTTGCTGAACGTTCACAGGGGCTCTGGCGGTTCTGGCTCACCGGGCTACCAGAGCGACCTGACGGCTCATATCAGAGCCGCATTGCCTCGGTCCGCTTCGTGCCTGTTGCATAAGGCCAGCCAGCGGTATCCGCCTACCCTTGCCACCCAATGACCGAACGCGCCCATCTCGACATCGAGCTGATCGATCGCTATCTCGCTGGCGACATCGATGCGTTCAACGAACTCATGGATGCGCACGAGGATCGTGTGTTTGCAATCTGCTACCGCATGATGCAGAACAGGGAAGCTGCTCTGGACGCAACACAGGACACGTTTCTCACGGTGTTTCGCAAGGCAGACAAGTACAAGGCACAAGCGGCCTTCTCCACGTGGCTCTACCGCGTTGCCGTGAACACGTGTTACGACCACCTCCGCAGACAAAAGCGGAAACGAGCCGAGACGCTTCCCGAGTCCCATGATCCCGCGGACCCTGCTGCCGGCGACCAGTTCAACGCCATCGAGGTGCGGCCGGACATCGAGGCCGCGTTGATGGAATTGTCGCCAGAATTTCGTGCTGCGATCGTCCTCGTCGATCTCCAGGGCATGTCGCTAGACCAAGCCAGCGATACCCTCGAAGTACCGACCGGAACAGTCAAAAGCAGGCTGTTTCGTGCCCGAAAACAACTTGCCAGAAGTCTCGGGAACCTAAAACCCCCTTCCGAGCATCCAACAGACAACACCGGAGAACAATGAACGAGCAAGACCTCGATCTCATCCTCGCCCTCGCATCGGGCAGCCTCAGCGGCCAAGACGCTGCAGCTGCTCAAGCGCGTGTCGATGCTGATCCCGAACTTGCCCAAGAACTCGCAACGCAGCGCGCGGCTATTGAAGCCTCCTCGGCTACAGCACCAGTCGCAATGACCACGGACGAAAGCTCGGCGCTGCGATCTGAGCTCATGACTGAGCTTCACCTCGATGCATCGCCAACCCCCGCGGCAGCGCCTGCAAAGAGGGCCATGCCATGGTGGCAACCCGTACTCGGATTTGGTGCGGCCGCTGTGTTGGTTGTGACGATCATCGTCGGTCCAGGCCTCCTCGGAGACTCGGACGCCCAGTTCGATCAGGCAGCGCTGCCGGAGTCGACAACAGTCGCAAGCGCCGAGACTGCCGAAACTGACGAAACCCGTTCAGCAGCCGGTGGTTCGGAGGAGCAGTCAGCAGACGCATCCGTCGACGGCTCCGCTCTCTTCGATCTCGTGTCAGGAGAGCTTGACGCCGACGATCTTGCTGGCGAGCTCGAGGTCGCAGGGGTGAGCAGCCTGTCCTCAGAGAAGATGGCTGGCGTTGACTCGTGCCTCGACCAAATGGCAGACCAGATCAACGCGGAACGCTTTGTTCCTCTCGGGTCTTCCGATACCGATCCCAACCTCGTCTACCTTGGTGCGGCAGGTGGCCAAGGCATCGATTCGGTTCTCACAATCGATCTGTCCGACTGCACCATCGTGAGTATCGACAAGTAGCCGCCCACGCCAACCGGTGCGGGATTGTCCACGACTAACCTCGCATACACATGGAAGAACCAACAGCTCCCCTTTCCGCACGCGTCGCAGACCTTCTTGAACAGATAGCCGCAAAGATTCGCGAGCTATCCGTCGACAGGGCTTCGAACGCAGTCACATGGACAGCAATCGCGATCCTCCTGATCACTGGCGCGCTCATGGCCGCGTATTGGCTGCTTATCGGAATATTCCGGGTGCTCGGAACGCTGATGGGACAGGAAACCGCGTACGCCGTGGTCGGCCTGATTCTCATCGTGGTGGGGGCGTGGCTGTGGTCACGGCGGTATCCCCAAGACCGAACCTCCGAGGAGTAGCACATGTCCGAAAAGGTCCTCATCATCGGATCAGGCCCAGCTGGGCTTACCGCTGCGATCTACGCCGCACGAGCAGGCCTCGAGCCACTGATGATCGAAGGCATGGAGCGGGGTGGTCAGCTGATGATCACCACCGACGTCGAGAACTACCCTGGATTCCCTGACGGCATCATGGGCCCAGAGCTCATGGAGCAAATGCGGAAGCAAGCTGAACGATTCGGCACACGGATCGTGAGTTCCAATGTCACCAAGGTCGACTTCGCACAACGTCCCTTCACCGCTTGGGTCGGCTCCGACGAGTACCAGGCAGACTCGATAATCATTTCGACCGGCGCATCTGCTCGATGGCTCGGCATTCCTGGAGAAGACACACTCCGCGGATTCGGGGTGTCGGCATGCGCAACGTGCGACGGCTTCTTCTTCCGAGAAAAGGACCTCATCGTCGTAGGCGGCGGAGACTCAGCAATGGAGGAAGCACTCTTCCTGACCAAGTTTGCAACCAAGGTGACGATCGTTCATCGCAGGGACGCATTCCGAGCTTCGACGATCATGGCGCAGCGTGTGATGGATCATCCGAAGATCGATGTCATCTGGGACAGCGCCGTCGACGAGATCCTCGGCGAGTCTGTCGTGACCGGGGTCAAAATCCGGAACCTACTCACGGAGGACGTCACTGAACGGGAGACCGACGGCGTGTTTGTAGCCATCGGTCACACTCCCAACACGTCTGTCTTCGATGGAAGCCTCGACCTCGACGAAGCCGGTTATATCCTCACCGATCCCGGTACGACGATCACTTCTGTTGAGGGTGTCTACGCAGCCGGAGATGTCACGGATAAGGTCTATCGCCAAGCAATCACCGCAGCCGGAATGGGCTGCCAAGCGGCACTCGACGCAGAGCGATTCCTCGAAGGCCACTGAGGAATGCAGCGGCGCCCCTTGCTGTTGAAACAAATCTGAGAACAGGAGCATTCATGGGTCAGAACACCATCACCGTCACGGACGCGGATTTTGCTGCGGCAGTCGCGTCAGACACCCCCACCCTCGTCGACTTTTGGGCTGAGTGGTGCGGACCTTGCAAGATGATGGATGTCCCGCTCGACGAACTCGCAGGCGAGAACGCAGGGAAGCTGAACGTCGCAAAGCTCAACGTCGACGAAAATCCGTCCACGATGGGCGCTTACTCAGTCATGAGCATCCCAACCCTGATCGTCTTCCAAAACGGCGAACCTGTGCGACGGCTCGTCGGAGCGCGAGGCAAAGCGCAGCTAGAAGCGGAGCTCGCAGAGTTCATCGGCTAAGGCCGCCACAACCTGTCACCATTGAGCTCGTGAGGCTCTATCACCACGGCGATCGAGGCGAAGCCGTTCTCGATATACAAGACCGGCTCGGCGCGCTCGGATTTGCTGTAGGCGACGATGTGGCTGGCGTCTTCGGCGACGGTACTCGCGATGCGCTCAGCCTCTTCCAGGGCGAGCGTGGGCTTCCCGTGGATGGGATCGTTGGACCTGAGACCTGGCGAGCGCTCGTCGACGCTGGCTATCGACTTGGCGACCGCATGCTCTATCACCGTGTCCCGATGATGCGCGGAGACGACGTTGCTGAACTTCAAGCTCGCTTGAACTCTTTGGGTTTTGACACAGGGAAGGTCGATGGAATCTTCGGGCCAGACACGCTTCATGGCCTCCTCGACTTCCAACACAACCGCGGGCTTGCTGAGGATGGCATCGGTGGAACGATCGTCGCCACCGAGCTGAAACTGGTCGATCTGACCGCACAGAAGCAGGGGCGCGAAGCAGTCCGCGAACGTCAATGGCTGTCTGGCCTGCCGTCAACAATCGCTGGCCAGAGGGTGTACATCGACCCCGAGTGTCTCTCGGAGCAAGAATCTGCCGCGACCTGGACTGCCGCCGAGGTGGCCAGGGACGAAGTGCAGCTCCTCGGCGCCACCCCTGTCCTTTCACGCAGTATCGACACCGCACCACCGGCAAGGCTGCGGGCCCAGAGGGCTAACAGGCTCAATGTCGACCTGGTTCTCGGATTCTTTGTGCCAACGGATCGAGAAGAGGCCGTCTTCTACTTCGAATCTGAGCACTCGCGCTCGGAGGCCGGCATGGAACTAGCCAACGTGATCGCAGCCAGACTGGACGTTCCTGCACGGGGGAGAACAATGCCGATGCTCAAGGAGACGCGATCGCCTGCTGCTCTCGTAGCGGTGCGATCTATGAAGCGTCGGGTCGGCCGAATCGTCGCACACGCGATCGGGTCCATGTATGAAGCGCCGCGAAACCAGTCCTGAATGGGCTACCAATCCAGGACTAAGCGTCCGGGTCGAATAAGTGCCTGTAGATCCGTTCGAGGTCATCTGGCGAGGCATAGCGGATAGTGATCTTGCCGCCCTTGCCCCGGTAGTCGATCTTCACCTTCGTGCCGAGCCTCTCCTGGAGCCGGTCCTCAAGCTCGATGATTGCGGCAGGCCGGATCGCTGGCACCTTGGCCCCTCGCGACGTCTGCGTGCCACGGAGACGCATTGCCTCCTCAACCCGGCGAACCGACCAACCCTCAGCAACGGCACGTTCGGCAATATGGATTGCATACGCCTCGTCGTCCGCGCCAATCAGCGGGCGGGCATGACCTGCGCTGAGATCGCCTGCTGCAACCATCTTCTGGATTGCGGCGGGCAGCTGGAGGAGTCGAAGCGTGTTCGATACCGCAGAGCGACTCCGTCCGACCCTGGACGCAATGTCCTCATGGGTCAACCCGTACTCCTCCTGAAGCTCGCTGTACGCAGCTGCTTCTTCCAAAGGCGATAGGTCTTCACGCTGGAGGTTCTCAACAAGCGCCTCGGTCAGGTTTGTCGCACCGTCGGTTGCCGCTCGAATGACCGCCGGAACCTCCGGCCGTCCAAGCTGCTTCATGGCACGAAGCCTGCGTTCACCAGCCACGAGAACGTAGCGATCGCCCTCGGATCGGACAACGATCGGCTGCAGAAGTCCCACGGCTTCGATCGATGCAGCCAGATCGTTGATCGCTTCGAGATCGAACTCAGCGCGCGGTTGATCCGGGTTGGGGTC
>JBPCTY010000151.1:0-3634 GCA_051011415.1 Acidimicrobiia bacterium | reverse complement strand
GGTTCGTACCTTCCAGGAGGTTGAGGTCGGCGGCGTAATCCAAGAACGCGACATACCGGTGTGCGGAGGCGACGAGGCAGTGGAAGTCGTCAAGCCTTCCGTCAACGACTTCTACTACCAGCTCGCGTATCCCGAAAAGGTCTACTTCTCCGCTGTGCCGACCGGCTTCGACACGTGCTTGATTCAGACAGCCACGTACACCAGGACGATTGACCCTGATGGTGATCTGGGGCCGCTTCCACTTGCCTCATATTCACAGACCGTCGAGGTGTTCTATGTCTTCAACGATCCGATTCTCGTGAGGCGGTAGCCGGAACCACGGCCGAAGGTGTGTTGTGAACGCCGAGCGATCGCAGCACCTCTTCGGCACCCTGGTAGTCGTGATCGTCGATGTCCGAGTTCGGCACCTTCGCGAGAATCATGGTGATCGTGGCGGACTCATACGGTTGCTCACCTTCTCTAGCCTTATCGAAGGCTGATGTGAGCACCGTTGCGGCACCTTCGTGGTTCCCCTGAGCGATCAGGGTCAAGCCTCGAATACGCCCGGCAAATGGTGCGTACAGATCGCGGTACTCGCTCGGGGCCTCGGATTCCGCAGCATCCAGCAGCTGTAGCGCATCGTCGTGATCGCCAGCCAGCCGAGAAATGTCAGCTAGATGGATACCCGCCTCGTACCTCCAGCCGTCGACACCAATCTCCGACGGGCTAGCAATGACATCCTGAAACCTGTGACTCGCCGACGCGCTCGATCCGGTCGCCGCCTCAATGCGTCCCTGAAGGAGATCGACGAATACCAATGCCTCCTCAAACTCGCTCGCGCGTACGATTCGATGAGCCTCAACCACCGGCGCCAAGGCTTCGCTGAACCGCCCCTGATTCGTGAGAACCTCGGCAGTGTTCAGTAGTGCCATGGCGGCATCAATCATATTTCCCGCTCGAACGGAGGCTTCGTAGCCGACGCTGTAATAGTCGAGTGCCGTGTTCCAGTCGCCCGAGAAGTAGGCGAACACACCGAGATTGGTAGACACGCCGGCTGCGTCCGCGAAGTTGCCTCGGCGTTCATGAATTCGCAGCGCTTCAGGCGAGTACACAGCCTTTTCAGGGCTCCCGAGGATGTGGTAAGCCCAGTCCATCATCACCCATGACCGGGCTAGGGCCTCTTCGTCGTTGATCGTCTGAGCAAATTCGACCGAACTACGAGCTTCAGCTAACGCTTGGCGGGGCTTCTGTTGGCCGGCTCGGATCACAGCCCCGAAGCTGTGGCTTCTTGCTCGTATTCGTTGCGCTTCATCAGAGGTGTCGCCGGCCACAAGTTTGCGGCAGCGCGTCGCCTCAGCTAGAGCCTGTACAAAGTCACCGGCTCTTTCTCGTGCGCGGCAGCGCTTGAGCATGATTTCAGCCCTAGTCAGCGGGTCAGCCGAGGAGGAACGGTATGCGGCTCGATACGCATCCAATGACGCTGCAAACTGTCCGGAGGCTTCCCGAACATCCCCGAGCAAGTTAAGTGCGGAAATGCGTCCTTCTATGTCTCTGGAATCGAGCTTGCGTTCCGACGCCAATGCTCTGACAAGGAGGGCCTCAGCCTCGGCGTTGGCGTACCTATCGCGTGCCCGTTCGCCTGCTTGGCGGCTGTACTCCCAAGCTTTCTCGAAATCCCCAGCCCGAAAGAAGTGCAGGCTGAGGATGTCGGCGATTCCTTCGGTGGTGCCTTCATTGGCGCTTAGAACCATCTCTGCTGCTTCGCGGTGAAGCACGGCACGACGGCGGTATGACAGGCCTTCGTATGCGGCGTCCTGCACCATTGTGTGGCGGAAGCGCAGGCGGTCGGGACCATCGTCCTCGAGGAAATCGGTGAGGCGTTCTCGGGTCGCCTCGTCGAGGTGGATGTCTTGGGACGCAAGCAACTCGCGGGCGACCGACGTGCGGAAGCTGCGCCCGAGGACCGACACATACATGAGGACGCGGCGGGCGAGAGGTTCAAGGCTATCGATTTGGCTTCCGACCACACCGTCGAGGGAGGTGGGCAGCGATCCGGCATCACCTGTCTCACGAGCGACCTTGACCAGCTCGAGAAGGAACAACGGATTCCCACCCGCTCGGTCGACGATCGCATCCACCACATCGGGACGGAAAGGAGCAGCCTCGGTTGCAGCGTGAACAACCTCCGCTGCATCGTCGTCCGATAGGGGCTGAAGGATCAACGCGGTCGCGACATCGTCAGGGTGCTCTCGCTGGGTGACAACGACCGTCCACGGATGGGACGCGGTGGCCGCTCCCAACTTCTCGAGGAGGGCGAGAGAGGCAGCATCTGCCCAGTGCGCATCCTCGAACTCGATATGGAGCGGCCCGGGTCGAAGTGAGGCGAGGAGCTCCAGAAACACATCGATTGTGCGGTCCTGCCGGAAGCGGGCATCAATCGCTGCGGACTCGTCGGTGTCTGGGACATCGATCTGAGCAATGTCCCCTAGTAAGGGTGCGAGGGCGAACGATTCAGGGAGCGCCTCCTTGCTGGCGAGCAACAGCTGCGCCGCCATCTCAGCATTCTCGCCGCGCTCGATCGCCAGCAATCGCCGCAGTGGATCACGGAACGGCCGGTACGGGTTCGAGGCTCCGTAGGGCTCGGCGCGGAGCGCTACTGATTCGGTTGAGTTGCCCCCAAACGCCTCGAGAAGGAGCCTTGTCTTTCCTATGCCAGCCGGTCCGACGACATGTAGGTGTGCACCGGTGCCCTCCGCCTGCTCAGCTTGCGCCAACCGCAACTGCTCCAATGAATCAGTCCTGCCGACGAAAGAGACGTCTCCGGCGTCCGTTGCTGCCCGCGTCCCGGTGAGCTCGCCCAGAGCGACCGCCTGGACCGGCAGAGTCTTGCCTTTGACGTGGAATGCCTCCACCGGATTGGTTGCGAAGAGGCTGCGCGATCCATCAGCGACCTGTGGTGAGACGTAGATGCTCCCCGTGGGTGCTGCAGCCATCAGCCTGGCTGCAAGGTTCACCGTGTCACCCATGATCGTGTACGTGGACCGGTCGGATGTTCCGACCTCACCGGTGAACACGTGGCCGCCGTTCACGCCGATCTTGAGGGCGAGCGACGTCTCGATGTCACCGATCCGTCGGGCGGCACGGAGCGCCGCGCCGTCTTCGTCGACTGACGTCGTCGGGACTCCGGCTACGAGGATGATCTTGAAGGCCGACTCATCCACATCGGTTCCGAGGAACGTGATCTCCTCGTCGTCTGCAATTCGTGTGATCTCGGCGACAAGCGCTTCAAGCTCAACGGCCGCGCCCGCACTGCCTTTCGCGCGGATGAGACTGTCCGTTCCAAACACCTTGATGAACACGACGGTCGCAAGGCGATGCTCGCTGTCGGCAGCGCCCACAGACAGCGCATCTCTCAACGGGGCGGATAGGTAGTCCCCAGGGACAGCGCAACAATCGAGGTGGAACGCAGGCACGCCACACGGATCGACCCGCGGCTTCCGCCAACTGAGAATCCACCCGCCGCCCTTCGCAACCTTCGCCGACCCGACCGGCAGCGCCGCAGCCGTGGCGTGGCTGATGACGATCTCCCCGGCATCAGCGGTCCCCTCCATCTCGGCGACCAACGTTGACGCGGGGCCAGTCACCACGAACTCGG
>JBPCTY010000150.1:0-3811 GCA_051011415.1 Acidimicrobiia bacterium | reverse complement strand
TCCTCGGCGTGGGTCAACCCCTCGGGGGAAATGGAGTCCATGTCGCCGACAATGAGATCGACGGGAATGGCTTGTCGGACAGCCTCGTCGTATCCGGAATCCGCAGCGATAACGATTGCGCCTACTGGCACCGTGATGGGGGAGACGGCGTCGCCGCCAGCAATGATGACAGCGTGAACGGATGATGTTGGGGTCGATTCCACTGCTTCCTCCGCTGGCATTACCCAGAGTCAGGTTCAACGGGTCGGTGGTCGAAACCACCCTCTCAGCCCGGTAGATACCGAGCTCCCCGGTGTGGGTTGTGTCTTCCATGATAGTGGTTTTGGGGGTCCGCAGGCGACGAAACCAGAAATCTGGAAACAGGTGTTGACAAAGTGATGCTATAGTGACATCATACAGACATCACACAGACCACAAAGAAGCGGAGGAAGCGTCATGTTGTGGTACAACAACCCAGACAGTGTCAAGGCAATTCGACAAGGACAGCGTGAAACGGTGGAGGGAACCAATACGAGGCTGATGCGCCTCATCCGTTCCGACACCGACATGCCTGCCTAGACAGACCAAGACAGCAACTCGGGAGAATCAATGGACATCGACAGCGTGGTCGGTCAAGTGAAAGCCCTGGTGTACGGCCAGCTCAGGATGTCTGGTGACGATCCAGCAGTCGAGGCAGCGGGCGAGGCGATCCTTGCCACCATCGAACCAGCGCTCAAGCAGGCGGGGATGAGCCTCGCGGAGCAGGCAGCAGCAGAAGTGGGTTCTCAGCTCGGCGAGCGGACAGTCGATGTAGTGCTCGTCGAAGGCCAGCCATCGCTGGTCGTGAGGGAGACCGGCGAGGCGATCACTGTCTCAACGGATGATCTCGATGCGAGGATGACGGTTCGTCTACCCGAGGACCTCAAGGACGAGCTCGAGTTCGCAGCTCAGGACATGGGCGATTCAGTGAACACATTTGTGGTGCGTGCGCTTTCGAGCACCACGCGGGCGGGCAAGCGCTCGTCGCGCTCCACATTCCAAGGAACTATCGAAACATGACCGATCGCACAGAAACCTACGAAGTTGAGGGGAAGCCCCATGTGGCGCTGTATCTCCAGGCTGGGGATATCAGGCTCAAGGAGGCCGCGGACTCGCGCGTGGTCATCTCGATGTCAGGGTCGTCTGAAGCGCTGGACGCCATCGACATCGACGCAACGTCTGAGTCGGTGACCGTTCGCAGCGCCGCCAAGCAGCGACGTTGGTTCGGGAGGGGATCGGTCGACACGGTCGTGAAACTGCCTGCCGGCGCAGACGTGACGATCCACAACGGTGCTGGCGACATCCTGGTCGGACCACCAGTTGGCGATTTGGAGATCCACGCCGGCTCGGGGGATATTCGCGGCGACAGGGTTGGTGGAGCCACCGAAATCAAGGTCGGCGCAGGAGACGTTCGGATGGGGACGCTTGTCGGCCCCGTCAAGGTGACATCAGCTTCTGGGGATGTGCGCATTGATTCAGCAGGAGAAATCAACGTCTCCACGGCAGCAGGGGATCTCTACCTCCGCGAAATCAACGACAGTGCAAGAGTCAAGTCAGCGACCGGGGACATCAGGATCCGCAAGTTTGCCGGATCAGACCTCGAGATCAAGACGATGTCCGGTGACTCGACGATCGGGCTGGTGCAGGGCATGGTCGTGAAGGCGGCTATTAAGACGATGTCCGGTGACTTCAGGAACCAGATCAAGCCGTCTGCCGGCGAGAAGACCGGCACCATGAACCTCACCGTGACCTCGTTTGCCGGTGATGTCACATTGAAGGCAGCCAAGTAGCGGCTCGCCCTTGGTGACTGGTCTGGCTACCTTGCCAGGGTGACCATCGACATCAGCGAAGTTCTCGCCCATCACCAGTTCGGTCCCACCGCTGGCAATTGGAGACCACTCTTTATCGCAATTGCGGGCGGATCAGGATCTGGTAAGACAACCATTGCCAAGAGTGTTGTCGATCTTGTCGGCCGGGATGCCGTCGTGTACCTCCAGCAGGATGCGTACTACCGGGACCAGTCGCATCTCACCTTTGAGGACCGGACGAAGATCAACTACGACCACCCGGATTCCATCGAGATGGAGCTCCTGGCCTCACATCTCGAGTCGCTTCGAAACGGGCAGCCGATTGAGCGCCCGGTGTACGACTTCTCAAGTCACACGCGAACGGACGAGACGTACACGATCGTGCCTGAGCCGGCGGTGATCGTGGAGGGCATTCTGCTGCTTTCGGATGAGGAGCTTCGTAAGCACTTCGATGTACGGGTCTACATCGACACCGAGCCAGACATCAGGCTGATTCGTCGGCTCCAACGCGACATCATTGAGAGAGGGAGGACCGTTGAGTCAGTGCTCAGCCAGTACGAGAAGACGGTTCGACCGATGCACTATCAGTTCGTTGAGCCGTCGAAGCGATACGCAGACATCATCATTCCCGAGGGCATAAACACCGGAGCGATCGGAACTGTTTCCTCGATGATCAAGCACTTCCTTGATCAAAGATCGTCGTAGCGAGTCTGTCGAATGCCGACGGTTTACCATCACCGTATGGAATCAAGCGGGGTGACATTGTGCTGAAGATGGCCGTGGGCCACACCGAAGAGCTCGATGGCGCCTCGGCAGCAAGTGATCTCTTGGAGCAATGCGCTTCATCGCTCGACGGTGAGACACCACGGGCAGGACTGTTCTTTGCTGCTCATGATCTCGACATCGAAGATGCGCTCGCAGCGATTGCGGCTGTGCACCCCGACCTTGAACTCATCGGTTGCACGACCTTGGGGGCGATGTCGTCGTCGGGCGGGTTTCAGCCGGGCTCCACGACGCTGACGCTGTTCGCGTCGGATGTTCTCGACTTCACTGTTGGTCTTGGTCGAGATGTCATGGAGGATCCTGGGCTCGCCGTACGGACCGCCGTGGGCGAGGCGGTCAGTAAGACCTCGAAGGAGCCGGCACTGGTCGT
Organism: Acidimicrobiia bacterium; assembly: GCA_051011415.1. Classification (GTDB taxonomy): domain Bacteria; phylum Actinomycetota; class Acidimicrobiia; order Spongiisociales; family UBA5794; genus SZUA-442. The sequence goes on along the minus strand of JBPCTY010000150.1, from coordinate 832 downwards.
CGTGACTCCGACCGTCGAGCATCTCGATCCCACTCCGATGACGAGGAGCATGGGCGAGGCAATCGGCCTCTCGGTACCGGTCATTGGTGCAGGCGCGTCACCGGACTTCCCCGTGGCGATGCCGTGGCTCGGCGGGGTGCAATTCCATGGTCAAGAGGTCCTCTCGGACTCTCTGCCTCTGCTCGTCATCTCTGGCCCTCTTCACGTGTCCATTGGTATTGCACACGGCTGGAAGCCGGTTGGGAAAGAGGCGGTGGTCACAGGGGCACACGAGAACACCGTCTACGAGATCGATGGTGAGCCCATCCTCGGCTTCTACAACCGATATCTGGGCGCCGGATCCCAGCCAGCCGTTGCGAATCCACTTGCCGTGCTTGACCAGGAAACAGACAGGTACTTCCTCCGTGCGCCGTTGGAATACAACGAGGACGACGGTTCGGCGGTCTTCTTCGGAAGTATCCCTCAGGGTTCGACCGTGCGTCTTGCGATGGCGACGACTGAGGAGATTCTTGAGGGAGCAGACAACTCGGTAGCCCAGGCGCTGGACGGCTTCCCTGCTGGTTCAACACCCGAGGCTGCGTTGATTGCTTCGTGTGCAGTACGGAACCTTCTTCTTGGAACACGCACTGGGGTCGAGATCGAGCGGATCCTTTCGGGGCTTGACTGCGAGATTCCCGTTTCCGGCTTCTACGGCATCGGTGAGATCGCGCCGCTTGGCAGCGACTCAACACCGAGCTTCCACAACGAAACGTGTGTCACGGTGCTCATAGGGACATGAGCGAGCAGGCCCAGCCAGATCGAGCGTCCTTGGAGGCGCAGAATCGGACGCTGC
>JBPCTY010000149.1:0-7220 GCA_051011415.1 Acidimicrobiia bacterium | reverse complement strand
GCGGTCTGAGCCTTCTCGATCTGATCCAAGAAGGGAACCTCGGCCTCATTCGTGCAGTCGAGAAGTTTGACTACCGCAAGGGCTTCAAGTTCTCAACGTACGCAACGTGGTGGATTCGCCAATCCGTAACCAGGGCGCTCGCAGATCAGGCCCGCACGATCCGGGTCCCGGTCCACATGGTTGAGACGATCAACAAGCTCGCAATGGTGCAACGCACGCTGAATCAGGATCTTGGCCGTGAGCCGACAATCGCCGAGATCGCCGCTGAACTCGACATCGAATCGGGCAAGGTCACCGAGCTACGCCGCATCGCACTCGACCCGGTTTCGCTTGAGACACCGATCGGGGAAGAGGACGACGCAACAATTGGAGACGTTGTGCCTGATCTGGGCGCTGATGTTCCTGTCGAGGAAGCGGCATTCAGGTTGCTGCAGGAGTATCTGTCGCTTGCCCTCGAAGCGCTCAATGAGCGAGAGCGCCAGGTGCTGATCATGCGCTTCGGCCTCGACGATGGTTCCGTCAGAACGCTTGAGCAGGTAGGTGCGCACTTCGAGGTGACGCGCGAACGTGTTCGTCAGATTGAGAACAAGGCGCTTGCCAAGCTCAGGCAGCCAGCAAGAGCGAAGCAGCTTGACGGCTACCTCGAGAGCGGCTGATCACTGAGCTGCGGTCTTCTCCCGCACAACTCCGGCTGCAGATACCAGACCAGATCCCGCTGCTGCGCGGGTCTTGCGAGTTGACCTCTCAGCGAGGTCGGTTGCCTGCTGGACACGCTCATGCTGCATCGTGCTGCGGATGCCAGCAACGATGCGGTCGTAGCGTTCCTTGCCTGCACGTGCGCCGACGACGAACCCGACGATGAGGCCGATGATGAGGCCAGCTTTGAATCGCATCCGGTGATTGTGGCAGATGCGCCGGTGCAACTCTCACTCGGACCGCCTACACACTGACGCGGAGTCGGATTGACCAAGTGCTCTGGTAACCTCTGCGCCGTTCACCGCAGCGTTGAACGATCCTTCCGGGGTAGCTCAGTTGGCAGAGCAGCGGACTGTTAATCCGTTTGTCGTGGGTTCAAGTCCCACCCCCGGAGCCAAAGAAGCCCTTGGTGCGATTGTGTTTCGTCCGAGGGTTCCTCTCGTTTCAGTGCACTTCGTGACGAGATTCGTTGTGTCGGCAACGCAGGAGCCACCCGCTGTCGCGTCACGATCTGGTTGCCGCAGATTCCCATCAGGTGAGGAGAACGGATGAACGCAAGTCGTCGACCACCATGGTGCTTCGCCGGTCACGACGAACTGGGGTAGTGGCCTAGGGTCCCGACGATGGAACGGAGTACGGGCCTGCCGTTAATCGGTGGAGCGATCGCATTGGTCATTGTCGCGGGCCTAATCAACCTTCCACTTCCGTTCTTCGGCGATCAAGCGCTGTACTCAACAATGGCATCGATGATGGGCGACGGTGCCGTGCTCTACATCGACGTGTGGGACATAAAACAGCCCGGCATCTTTGGGTTCTTCGTGGTCGCAGGCTCCTTGTTCGGGTATAGCGAGGTCGGGATTCACCTCCTGGAGCTCATCTGGTGGACTGCCTTCATGATCATGCTGTGGCGCACCCTCAGGACAGAGTTCACGTCCGCGATCTCGTTGGCTGTGACGATCGTGCTGATCGGTGCGACGTACTACGTCGTAGCGTCCCCGGCCGAGCTGACGCAGGTTGAGGCGCTCGTGGGACTGCCTCTCTTTGCCTCGCTCTGGTTCGCCTACCGCTCCGAAAAATCCGGGGCGGGGGCGTGGAAACTCCTCGCCCTGAGCGGTGCCATCGGAGGCGTCGCTGTTGTCTTCAAGCTCGTCTTTCTGCCGATCGTTGCAGTGTTCTGGCTGATTGCTGTGCTTGGACAGGCCGCACCGCATGGCGTTGGGCGCTGGAAGGCCTGCGGGGCCGTCGCCGTCGGGATCGGGATCACCCTCACTGCGACGGGACTCGTTCTGGCGATGCACGGGGCGCTCATCGAAGCGCTATGGACAAGCTTCGTGCACCCATTGGATGTGCTCGGCGTCGAAGGTGTTGGATATGGCGCGTGGTTCCTGCGGCGCAATGCGACGTGGTTTGCGGTGATGTTCCTTCCAGTGCACCTTCTGGCACTGGTCGGGATGTGGGCAGCGGTGAGGTCGAAGCGGTACCGGTTTGACCTCTACGTTGCGACGTGGCTCATCAGTGGAGGCCTCGTGATCCTGGTTCAGGTCTCGTCATGGTTCACGTGGCACTTCCTGCTGGTGTTGGTACCGATCGGCATCTTCGCTGGGCGTGGAACCGATTGGCTCCTAAGCAAGTGGCCAGAATTCAGTCGTCCGATTCGGCTTACTGCCGTAGTGGTGATGATGCTCTCACTGGTTCCCGTGCTCTACGGTGCGATGCTCAAAGTGGCCCCTCTCGCGTCGAACGGCTTCGCCCTCACCGCGGACGGTCAAGGTGCGTACCAGCAAGCCGTATGGCCTGAGTACGGCACGTTTCTCACCGATGCCGCGTTCCTCAACGAGGAATCGAGCCCTCCTGGCCAGATCTATGTGTTTGGTGACCCCACCTACAACTACCTCTTCGAGCGTCAGCAGGCGATCTCAATCCATGGCTGGACACCGCAGCTGCTCACCGACACCCTCTGGGATCGCACGACCGAAGAGCTCGTAGCTGCGCGACCAGACTTCATTCACGTCGCCCTGTGGACAGAGAATCTCGTGGCGACGCGTGGACAGGACATCCTGGCGCTGCTGGAGTCCCAGTACCGAATCGTGCAGAAAACAGAACTCGGCACTTGGTACCAGATCGACGTGACGGAGTAGCCCCGGCGTCAATCGCCCTGACGCCTGACGACTCGGTCCGCACGAGTCAGGACGCTTCTTGGATCTATGACGGAATAGCCAATCACGATTGGCGAGGCTTCAGCTGGCATCCAGTGACAGCCCAGTGGTCATGGCCTAATGGTCGTGGTGGTGGTCATGTGGGTCCGAACTGGACCCGTGGTGACCCCTTCAACAACCGGGTTCGCCGTGGTTCCCGCAGCAGTCCGTGCCGTTCTTCATCTTGTACGCAGTGTTCTTGGCTGCGAGAGAGAGCCGTTCGCGAATTGGTAGATCGCTACTGGCGAGGTTGTTGAAGAACGACATCGGGTTGGGTCTTGCCACGGTGATCTCCTTGTGCGATGGATTGGTGAGGTGGCCCACGATTGTATTCGTGGGCCACCAACGTGTCAGCTGATGAATCGGATGGTCAGTGGGTATCGGTATGCCTCTCCATCGGATGCTCGGATCGCAGCGATGATCACGACCACAAACCACGTCACGAGCAGCACTGGCAACAGAACGATTCCGATCAGGATGAGGATGGCAAAGGCAGACAGGAAGAGCCACAGCATCATTGAGATGTTGAAATTCAACGCTTCCTTTGCCTGTTCGGTGGAGAAGTCGTTCTGATCCTTGCGAATGAGCCACACCACCAGTGGGCCGATGACAGCGGGGATGCCGATGAACTGGATGAAGGCGGATAGATGACCGATGACTGCCCAGTTCCTTGATTCGGCCGTCGTTTCGATATGTGTTGTCATGAAGGTGTCCTTTCTACCCCATGATTGTCTCGTGCCGGGCGACCTCCAACCACTCGGGATTCCCCTAGATCAACCCTGACACCCTGAGGCGCACACCGGGTCCCAGTGTGGGTATCGTCGCCGGATGCCAGTCATCGCCGCGACCCTGCATGCGCTCGCCCTACCAATGAATGCGGCATTTCGAAATGCGCAAACGTCGGCGGACCTGCGGCGAGTTGTTCTGGTTGAAGTCGCGGGCGAAGCGGCGGGCTGGGGAGAGGCTGCACCCTTTCCTGGTCAGGACGAACGACTCGATGTACTGATCGCATCGGCCCGAGAAGGTATCGCCACACCAACGCTGGCAGCTGCGCTCGATGAGGCGACAGCCGACAGTGCAGCTCGCTGGGCGGGCGATGCATTGGAGAGCTTCGGAGCTTCGGTCCCGGTCTGCCTTGCGATAGGTCTTGACGATCCAGCCGCCGCCATTTCAGATGCCGTCGATCTCGGCGTCCGACGATTCAAAGTCAAGGTTGCTGGTGGGAAGACATCGCACGTGGCCGATATTCGGAAGCAGTTCCCCACGGTCGCAATCGGTGTGGATGGCAACGGATCGATGACGCCCGGTGAATGGGACACCGCTGAAGTGGCGTCGCTTGAGCTGTCGTTCGCCGAGGAACTCTTCTCGGAAATGACAGACGGTGCTGTGGGGGACTTCACCGCAGCGACTGGTGTTCCAATGTTCGCTGACGAATCAGTCCGCTCGGTGACCGATGCACATGCGCTGATCGCCTCGGCCGTGCCAATCGGAATCACGATCAAGCCGGGGAGACTTGGGTGGTCGGGCGCCAGACAGGTACGCGATCTGTGCGTCGCATCCAAGAGGCCCTTCCGGTTCAGCGGGCTCTTGGAATCCAGCATCGGTCGATCATTCACCGATCGTCTCGCAACAGACCCACGTGCGACGTTCTCGGATGTGGCCCCTGCGTCGTGGTTCCTGAAGGATGTCGTCTCGGGCGCCGGCATGACTGGCGGCAGCGTCGAGATCCCGACTGGCGCAGGGATGGGCCGTACACCGGACCCAGAGCTGCTCGAGGCCTACCGAACCGATCGGATAGAAGTGTTGATCAACCGACAGGCAGACCGAGACCGCGACTGATCACCAGGCGCTGCACCTCGGACGTTCCCTCACCGATCTCGAGGATCTTCGCATCCCTGTAGTGGCGGGCGACGAGTGTTTCGTCCATGAAGCCGGACCCACCGAAGATCTGAGTCGCTTCTCGTGTTGCGGTTACCGCAGCCTCGGTCGCATACAGCTTTGCAATGGCAGCCTCCTGCTTGAACGGCTGGTTGTTGTCCTTCAACCATGCTGCTCGGTAGGTGAGCAGGCGTGCCGCCTCCGTCATCACCTGAAGGTCGGCCACCTTGAAGGCAATGGCTTGATAGGAGCCGATCGGCTTGCCAAAGCTTTGGCGCTCGTTTGCGTAGGCGAGGGACTCATCAAGACAAGCTTGGAGAACCCCAACTGCCATCGCCGCGATCGCGATACGTCCGTCGTCCAGGGTTGCGAGAAACTGGTGAAACCCTCGTCCCTGATCACCGAGAAGGTTGTCCTTCGGAACTCGGCAATCGACGAAGGTCAGCCCATGGGTGTCAGATGCGTGCCATCCCATCTTTCTGTAGGACGGCTCAACAACGAATCCGGGCGTCCCTGACTCGACCACGATCGTCGAGATCTCGTTGTCGCCTGTCTTGGCAGTAATGGTCACAAGGCTGGTGATGTTCGATCCAGCGTTGGTGATGAAGGCTTTCGAGCCATTGATGACCCACTCGTCGCCGTCAAGAACCGCCCTTGTCGCCGTCGCCCCTGCATCGGACCCAGCGTCTGGCTCGGTGAGCCCAAATCCCGCGAGCTTTCTCCCTGCAATGAGGTCGGGGAGCCACTTCTGTTTCTGTTCGTCCGACCCGAAGGATTGGATCGGATTGATTCCAAGACCTACTCCGGCCTCGATCGTGATTGCCATCGACTGGTCGACCCGTGCGATCTCCTCAATCGCGACGCACAGGCTGGTGAAGTCCGCTTCTGCGCCCCCGTAGTTCGCTTCGGCGGTGATGCCAAAGAGTCCGAGGTCGCCCATTTCGTTGACGACATCTGTTGGGAAGTAGTGGTCGCGGTCCCACGCCTCGGCGTTTGGCGCTATTCGATGCTCGGCGAACTCGCGCACCATTGACCGCACAGCACGTTGTTCGTCAGAAAAGGTGAAATCCATCGAGCCTCCGATGATGAGGATAGGAGGCCAAGCTCGTCTGTGGTTTGGAGAACCGGTTTCCGTACGCTGCGTGTGTGAGACGTTGGTTCTGGATCATCGATGCGATCGTGGTGGTGGCCTTCTCCATCATTGGTCGAGACGACCATGGATTCGTCAGTGATTTCTGGGATTACCTCAGGGTTTCGGCGCCGTTCCTGGTGGGGCTGGCCATCACCATCTTCGCGATTCGGGCGTGGCGAAATCCGATCGACTGGAAGACCGGAGTCGCGCTCGCCCTGGGCACGGTCTTCCTTGGGATGCTCTTGCGACGCTTCGTGTGGGACGACGGCACCGCACGCCCCTTCGTCATTGTGACGACTCTCTACATGGTGGCAACAATGGTCGGGTGGCGGTTGATCGCTCTGCTGCTGAGAAGGTTTGTCTCGCGTCGATCGACCACGCAGCAATAGGCGTTGCTCACCGCCGGGCAGGAGCCACGCGGATCTAGCATTGGTTCATGGACACCGCAGTCGCTCTCGTTCGTTCGTACCTTCAAGCGAACGGCTTTTTCACCATCACGGAATACCCCATCCTCGAGATGGTCCCGACAACCGGCGCACGAACGGTTACCGATATCGACGTGCTCGGTATCCGCTTTCCTGGTGCAGGGAAACCGCAAGAGGACGCCCCAATGGTCGGTCTTGCGATAGGCCCCGACCCGATGCTTGACATACACGAGGATCAGATTGAGGTGATCATCGGTGAGGTGAAGGAGGGCGCGGCAGTACTCAACAAGGCAGCACGCGATCCCGAGGTTCTTCTCGCAGTGCTCCGGCGGCTTGGAGCGATCGATCCTGAGGTCGCCGAAGGGATCGTGGAGCAACTCGTCGACAGCGGAGAAGCGCATCATCCCGCAGGTATCCGTCTGCGTCTCATGGTCTTCGCCTCGAAACCTCCGACGAGGAGCAAATACCGGTACAAGTGGATCAGTCATGGTCGGATCGCCAAGTGGCTCACTTCACAAGTCAGAGAGAACTGGGAGTCAGTGAAGACCATCCAGTCGAAGGACCCAGCTCTCGGCTTTCTCTTGCTGTTCGAGAAGGCTCGTCGGGGAGAGGAGTAGCGTGTTCTCGGTTGTGCTGTGGGAACCGGAGATTCCACCGAACACAGGCAACCTGATGCGGCTCACGGTGAACACTGGGTGTTCGCTCCACCTGATCGAACCGCTGGGCTTCCCACTCGATGACGCTCGAATGCGTCGTGCGGGACTCGACTACAAGGAGTTTGCCGACGTGGCGGTCCACAGCAGCTTCAGCGAGTACCTAGCCAAGGAACAACCGGGGCGGCTCTACGCGTACACACAACGTGCTGACCGCCGGTACACCGATATAGCGTTTGTT
>JBPCTY010000148.1:0-22540 GCA_051011415.1 Acidimicrobiia bacterium | reverse complement strand
TGCCCTCACCGTAGAGCCGGAGGATCCTGGGCGGTCCGTCGTACGCACAGAACATCACGGTGATCCGGCCGTTCTCGCGGATGTGCGCGATCGTCTCGGCACCGCTCCCGGTGAGGTCGAGATACGCAACGGTCGTCGGGTCGATGACTCGAAACGAGTCAAGCCCCTTTGGTGAAACGTTGACTCTTCCGCCGTCTGATGGTGCTGATGCAACGAAGAACATGTGTTGACGTCCAATCCACGTCTGCGTCTGCTCGTCGAGGTGGTCCATGACTCTTCCCATGCCGCGGACATTACTCCGGGTGCGGAACAGACTTTGCTGGCTCGGCCGTAGCCTGCTGTATCGATGAAAGACTTCACCCCCCGCATAGCGGTCTTTGACTCGGGCATCGGTGGCACCGGTGTGCTGTCCGAGATCAGGACGCGAGCTCCTTGGGCTGACATCGTCTACGTCGCTGATCGGGCGTTTGGGCCGTATGGAGAGCGATCGTTGATGGACGTCAGGGAGCGAACGGAGCTGCTTGCACGGTATCTCCGATCGGCTGGGGTCGGACTCGTTGTGATTGCATGTAACTCGGCTTCGGCGGCGGCCCTGTACCACTTGCGGGCTGTTCTCCCAGAACTGTCATTCGTTGGGATGGAGCCCGCGGTCAAGCCAGCCATTGAACAGACGCAGACAGGGGTCATCGGCGTCATGGCGACCGGTGCGACGTTTCAGGGTGAGCTGTTCAAGGCCCTCATCGGAACGCACGGCGGGGACACCACGATCATTGAGCAGGCGTGTCCGGGTCTCGCAGCGGCAGTTGAATCAGGATCGGACGTTGGGCCGTTGCTTGATGAGTTCATACCGCCGCTGGTTGATGCGGGTGCTGACACCGTCGTGCTCGGATGCACACACTATCCAATGATCGCCGACGAGATATCTTCGCGGCTGCCTGAGGGTGTAGCGCTGATCGACCCGGCTCCTGCTGTTGCCACGCAAACTCTCGAGGTCGCTCGAAGCAATGGGATCGATCTCGAGGGGTCTGGATCAACCACCCGGTGGACGACAGAATCAGATGCGGATGCAGACGATGTCCACCCCGATGGTTGGGACCCGATAGATATTCCAACCGAAGCCACCGATGCGGTACGAATAGATCATGTCTCGTTATCTGCCGTGCAGGGAGACATCACCGCGATGTCGGTGGATCTCATCGTGAATGCGGCGAACGAAGCGCTGGCTCATGGTGGAGGAGTCGCGCTGGCGATCGCACGTTCCGGAGGACCGACGATCAACGAGGAGTCTGCGGAATGGATAGAGACCTACGGGAACCTGACACCTGGCGTCGCTGCATTGACGTCGGCCGGCGACATGCCAGCGCAATACGTCGCCCATGTTGCAGGACCCATCCATCAAGCCAACCAAGACAACGATGGGCTGCTGGCAACCGCTTGCCTCGCAGCGCTGGATCTGGCCACAGAGGTCGAAGCCCGATCCGTTGCCATGCCTGCGGTCTCTGCAGGGATCTACGGCTACCCGCCGGACGAAGCGACCGTCGTTTTGGTGGAGACAACCGCAGAGTTTGTCTCGGACACTGCGACTGATGTCCGTTCCGTGCGGTTCGTGGGATTCGACCCGGAGATGACTCGGCGTTTTGGCTCCGCTATCCGGTCGCTTTCCATCGATGTCTGAGACATCGATGCGATAATCTCGGAGTCATGGAAAGACCACACGTAGCGGTGCTCGGAGCAGGCTCGATGGGCGAGATCTTCGCCTCCGGCCTCCTACGCGCCGGTTGGGATCCGTCGGAGCTGATGCTTGCCGTCCGAAGAGATGAACGCGCACGAGACCTCGAGCACACGACTGGTATCACGACCTCGAACTCATTGCTTGACACGATCGGTGATCGACGGGTCATCGTGATTGCGGTCAAGCCGAAGGATGTTGCGACTGTGTTGTCCGAGATCGGTGCGACCGTCACCCAGGATCAGACGGTGGTTTCGATTGCGGCTGGTGTGCCGCTTGCTGTCTACGAGCAGGCGCTGCCCGGCATCCCCGTCGTCAGGGCCATGCCGAACACTCCCTCGGCGGTCGACATGGGTATGACCGCCTACACCTGCGGGTCAGCCGTCTCTGACGACCAACACGCCATGGCTCGTAACGTCCTCGGATCCGTTGGCGAAACGCTCGAGCTGAGCGAAGATCTGCTCGACGCTGTGACCGCCGTCTCGGGAACCGGACCCGCCTATGTGTTCCTTCTCGCTGAAGCGCTGACCGAGGCTGCGATCCGTGAGGGTCTCCCACATCACGCTGCAGAGAAGCTTGTCCACCAGACTCTTCGCGGATCGGGTGAGCTACTGGCAACCTCTGAAAAGTCGGCCTTCAGGCTGCGCGGCGAGGTCACCTCTCCTGGTGGCACCACTGCGGCTGCGATGCATGTGTTGGAAGACGGTGGCCTCAGGGCTCTCATCGAAGACGCTGTACGCGCTGCATCACAGCGGTCCCGTGACCTTGGGGACAAGGCCTCCGAAGCCTGATGCGCACAGCCATTCTCGCTGTCACCGATCGCAGCATTACCCGCAAGCTGGTGATGGATACGAGAGCGGGGCGGGCCGTTGCAGAGAGGTTCGTTGCCGGCGACACGGTCGAATCAGCGATCGCGGCGGCCGTCGACCTCAACGAGAAGGGGATGTCGGTATCTCTGGATCACCTCGGAGAACACGTTTCTGCGATTGGTGAGGCAGAACGAGCGACGCAGTCCTATCTCGACTGCATCACAGCCATCACGGATGCGGGTGTCGACGCAAACATCTCGGTGAAGCTGACTCAGCTCGGTATGGGGCTCGATGACGACGAAGCCGCAGCGAATCTTGACAAGTTGGCTTCAGCCGCCGCCGGCGCTGAAACCACTGTCACTGTTGACATGGAAGAGTCGGCATTCACCGAAACCACGATCAGGATCTACGAGGACGCACAGAAGAAACACGGAAACCTGGGCGTAGCGGTCCAGGCGTACCTCTTCAGGTCGCCCGAGGACATCAACCGAATAGCGTCGTTTGGCGGCCACATCCGGCTCTGCAAAGGTGCATACGCCGAACCGGAATCGCTTGCGTACCAGTCAACAGCCGATGTCGACGATGCGTTCGATGTCCTGGCCACGACTCTCATGGCGGTCGAAGGAACACGACCAGCAATCGCATCACATGACGATGGGAGACTCGCCCACGCCATTTCGGCGGCCGAAGAGAGGGATGGGCCGTGGGAAATCCAGATGCTGTACGGAGTGCGTCGAGATCTCCAGGCACAACTCGTGGCAGAGGGAAACAACGTTCGCGTGTACGTCCCATATGGTGAAGCCTGGTATCCGTACCTCACCCGCAGACTTGCCGAAAGGCCTGCCAACTTGACGTTCTTTGCGAGAGCCCTCGTCGGCCGCTGATCAGATTGATTCCGGAGCGTGGCCGACGGTCGTAGCCTCTGTCGCATGAAGATCCTTGTCTCGCTCGTAGCGTTGCTTGCCCTCACGGCAGCCGCTACTCCGCAAGAGGCTGCGAACGTCGCGTCACAAGCTGGCTATTTCATTGAGGACGGCGCAGACGCCACCGACGAGGTCATCGGCGGAGCGGTCGAGCAGATGCGAAACGCTGGCTCGCTGTTCTACGCCGTCGTGCTATCTCATGAACCGACAAGCGGTGCAGCGACCTATGCCGAATCTGTGCTGAACGGTGTTCCTGACGGTGAAGGTCTCGTCCTTGTCGCCGGCCCGGAATCTGTCGGTTGGGCTAAGAACAATTCGATCTGGACAACACCGGAGCTCAACGAGGCTCTCGAGGTATCGCTGGACGGCGAGGACTCCGATGAAGTAGTACTGCTGTTCGTGGGAACCCTGCTTGATGAAGACGCAGCAGGCGGTGGTGGGTTTCCCTGGTTCCTCGTCATCATCGCTCTGATCATTCTCGGGATCGCCGTGTTGGTCTGGAGATCCAAGCGCAACCGTGAAGCTGCAGAGAAAGCGACCTTCGAACAGGTTCGCGCGAGCGCACAGGCGCAGATCGATGCGGTAGCCAATGACATACTCGACGACGAGGATGAGGTGGCCGATGCGAAGAACGCCGAAGCATCCGAACACTTCGATCGCGCTACCGAGATCTACTCAGCTGCAGCAGACCGTCTCGCCTCAGCGGAGGATCCAGAAGATGTCGTGGAGATCAGCACTGACCTTGATCGAGCCATCTGGCACCTCGACAGCGCGGAGGCGATCATCGACGGCCGACCCCTCCCTCCAAAGCCAGAGCCACCAAAGCCACCCGAGCCCGCACCGACACCGACTTCGGTAGGGATGCCGCCGCCCACGCGCACACGATCAGTCGAACCACTTCCACCGTACGAACGAAGATCGAACCGTCGGTCGAGCTACGGCGCCGATGACATGCTCAAGACCGTGCTCGCAATGCAAGCGATGAAGGGCCTATCACGGTCCGGAACCGGATCGAGATCACGCTCGTCCATCTCGTCGCGTTCGTCTGGACGCTCGAAGCAATCGGGGCGGGCCCGCGGCGGTGGCAAGCGCCGGAAGTGACCGTCGGGGGCTGGATGCGGGTGACCAACTAGAATCGGTGGCAATCGAGCCACACCCCCGGGGGATTACATGTTTTCTCGCATCTGGTCATACGTCAAAGCGCTGTTTTCGACTACCGCCGACAACGCAATGGATCCAAAGATCGAGCTAGAAGCAGCGATCAACGATGCCAAGAAGCAGGATCAAGAGCTTCGCAACCAGGCCGCAAAGGTCGTTGCCCATCGCACGCAGCTCGAGTCGCAGATCGAGAAGGCAGCCGACGACGCCGGCGAGGCGAGGGAGATGGCAAAGCAAGCGCTCCTGAAGGCGGAAGCTGCGCAAGCAGCTGGTGACACGGCTGGCGTGGAGAAGTGGACGCAAGCAGCACAGTCGATCGCCATGAAGCTTCAGGCCTCAGAGAACAATCTCGCATCGCTCACCGAGCAGTACACCGTTGCGCAGGCCCAAGCCGAGAAGGCCAAGGATGCTGTTCAGCAGAATGCGATGAAGCTCCAAGAGCTCTCCGCCAAGCGGATGGAACTGCTTGGACAGCTTGAGCAGGCAAAGATGCAAGAGGCTGTGAACGACGCCGTTGCAACGATGTCGACCTCGATGTCTGACACTGGGCCATCGCTCGACCAGGTTGAACGAAAGATCGAGCAACGTAAGGCCGAGGCAATGGCTCGAGCTGAGCTCCATGAGGCGACGCCGGAAGGTGCCGAGTCAGAGTTGAAGGCAGCGATCAACGTGGCACAAGCTGATGCGAAGCTTGAAGAACTGAAAGCAGAGCTCGGGTTGTCGACGGCGGCACCCGCCCCAAGCCCGCAACCGCAGGCGTCCCCAGTCGCTGACCAGGACCCATCACCCGAAGGCTGAACAGAGCCGTGGACGCGTGGCATGGGTGTCACCCTCGTGCGGTTTAGTATCGGTCGAGCATCCGTGGAGGACCGGGGTTGACGACGACGGAAGACCAGACGACACCGGAGACGTCGTCGCGGATCTCGTATTCGATGATCCTGTGGGTTCTTGCCGCTGCGTCCGTCATCGGCACCTTCTTTTTGTGGTGGCTCGGCTCGCTTCCTGATCACCCTGAGTACGAGGTGGCACGGGAGGTCTTCGGCAACATCCCGGACATCGTCGTTGCCCTCTTCTACTTCCTAGTCGCCACCTTCCTCGCAGTGTCGATCGGTCTCTTTGCGTCAAGGGCTAGGAACTGGGAACGCGGTTCATGGGAGATCCGATCAGGCGAGTGGAAGCGTCGACTTCGCCGCTTCCTTGACGGTGTGTCGATGCGCACCGTTGCAGAGGACCCTGGTGCGGGAGTCATGCACTCCCTCATCTACTGGGGTTTCGTAGTGCTCTTCCTCGGCACGGTCACCCTCGAGATAGATCACCTCTTGCCAGCAGACCTCAAGTTCCTGCATGGCGAGGTCTACCAGGCGTACTCGTTGATTCTCGACGCCGCAGCTGTTGCCTTCCTCGGTGGACTGTTGTGGGCGGCGATTCGGCGGTACGGCGTTCGGCCCGCCAGGATCGCAACGAAGTCGCGGCCAGAAGATGCGTGGATCCTCATACTCCTCGCAACCATCGGCATCACTGGACTCCTCACCGAGGCAGCGCGCATTTCGTTGCTCGGTCAGCCGGCATTTGAAAAGTGGTCCTTCGTCGGGTTCCCGTTGTCCACGCTGATTCCTGAATCGAGTGCGGCTGGCTTCCACCAGGCAATGTGGGTGGCGCATGCGGTTGCATTCTTCGCCTTCCTGGTCGTACTGCCTGTGACGAAGCTTCGCCACATGATCACCACCCCGGTGAACCTTGCGCTCTCGCCAAAGGAGCGCCCGAAGGGTGCGATGAAGGCCATGCCGAACCTGATGGAAGCAACGGACATCGAGATCGTTGGAGCCGCTGAGGTCGGTGAGTTCACCTGGAAGCAGTTGCTGGATACCGATGCGTGCACCATCTGTGGCCGATGCACAAGTGTGTGCCCTGCGCAGGCGACGGGGAAGCTTCTTGACCCTCGAGAGATTGTGTTGAAGCTCGGAACGGTTGCCTCCATGACAGCCGAGCCTCCTCAGTCACCCCCATTGAGCGTTGACGACAGCATCACGGTGAAGTCTGACAACGTATTCGAACTGATCAGCTCTGAGGAGATCTGGGCCTGCACTACCTGTAGAGCCTGTGATGAGGCATGCCCGGCTGATATCGAGATCGTCGACAAGATTCTTGATATGCGCCGGTACAAGTCGCTGATGGAGGCGGAGTTCCCAAGCGAGCTTGGCAAGGCCTACGTGTCGATGGAGAACTCGTCCAACCCGTACGGAGTCGACCAGAACACACGCGACGATTGGACTGATGCGCTGGACTTTGAAGTCAAGCGACTTGGTGAGCCAGGGGTCACAGCTGAATACCTGATGTGGGTTGGCTGCGCTGGATCATTCGATGACCGGAATCGAAACGTCACGATTTCGACCGCACGGCTGCTGCACAAGGCTGGTGTTGACTTTGGAATCCTTGGGTCGAAAGAGCTGTGCACCGGCGATCCCGCGAGGCGAACGGGGAACGAGTACGTATTCCAGGGGCTCGCGCTCCAGAACATCGAGACCCTCAATGAGCTCGGCGTTGACACGATCATCACCCAGTGCCCACATTGCTTCAATACGCTGTCGAACGAGTACCCACAGTTCGGTGGCGAGTACCAGGTGCGGCACCACTCGGAGATTCTCAGCGAACTCGTTGAGGACGGTCGCCTTGTTCCGGAGTCGACGGGCGAAACGATCGTGTTCCACGATCCGTGCTACCTGGGCAGACACAACGACACGTTCCTCGCCCCCCGAACCATCGTCGACTCGGCAGGTGTCAGAGTCGAGATGAAGCGGAATGGAACGAACTCGTTCTGCTGCGGCGCCGGTGGGGGCAAGTTCTGGTTCGAGGAGCAGGGCGGAAGCAAGGTGAACCTTGAACGCAGCGAGGAGGCCGTTGGTACCGGTGCCGATATCGTCGCTACGGGATGTCCGTTCTGTTACGTCATGATCGACGACGGCGTCAAGGAGATTGGCGTTGATGGTGACGTGCTCGTGCAGGACATCTCGATGCTGCTCGATGCGAGGACCGACTAGTTCAGTCCTGCCTCCGGAGGTGTTATGGACACGGCAATCGTGGTACTCATCGCGATCGTCATGGCCATCGGTCTCGCCGGGACCGTCCTGCCGATACTGCCCGGCCTCTGGCTGATGTGGGCGGGCGCGCTCGTCTACGGGCTGCTCGCTGACTTCGGATCCCTTGGGTTGATTGCCTTCGTTGTGATCACGATGCTCGCCGTCGCTGGGACTGCGGCCGGAGTGCTCCTCCCGCATCACGGAGCCTCCACGATCGGAGTTCCGTTCTGGGGTCAGATCGTTGCGGCCGCGGCATCTGTGGTGGGGATGTTTGTTGTACCTGTGGTGGGCGCTCCGCTCGGGTTCCTCGTGGGTGTGCTGTGCGTTCAGATTCTCCGAAGCCGTTCGCTGAGGGGTGCACCTCGAGCGACATGGCAGACGATTAAAGCAATGGCCGTCGCATCCGGAGCGCAGTTCCTGAGTGGCGTCGGAATACTCGCCGTCTGGGTGGTCTGGGTGGTCCTGTGACTCAGTCTCCGCAGGGGGAATAGGCCGTCCCCGAGGGGTGCCCTGCTACCTTCTCGCCACGAGGAGGAACCGTGGCAACGAGTACAGCGAGCTTTGGCGCAGGCAAGCGCGAGGGGCACGACGCCTCCGACTTCTATTCCCGTCGGATGACGCAGCGCCGTACGGAGGGAGACCTCGGACCGGTTGCCGATCCGCCCGCCTCGGTGGTCGACACCCTGTTCTGCCAGTCGTCGACCTCCATGGCTCAAATTCCTGACAACTGTGTTGCGCTCATGGTCACCTCACCTCCGTACAACGTCGGCAAGGACTACGACGACGACCTCGACATTGATCAGTATTTGGAGCTGCTCCGTGACGTGTTTGTCGAGACCTACAGAGTGATCGAACCCGGCGGGCGAGTGGCGGTGAATGTTGCCAATCTCGGTCGCAAGCCGTATCTGCCCCTCAATCAGTACGTGGCAAGCTTGCTGACGGAGATTGGATTTGATCTGCGAGGCGAGATCATCTGGCAGAAGGCAAAGGGTGCCGGCGGGTCGTGTGCCTGGGGTTCGTGGCAGTCCGCAAAGAATCCGACGCTCCGCGATGTCCATGAGTACGTCATCGTCGGTTCGAAGGGCACGTTTGGACGTCAGCGCAAGGGCGAAGACACGATTTCGAAAGAGGACTTTCTCGAAGCCACCGTTTCGATCTGGGACATCCTTCCCGAATCCGCTCGGCGGGTTGGACATCCTGCACCGTTCCCTGTTGAGTTGCCCCGACGACTGATCGAGCTCTACACGTTCGAAGGAGATCTGATCCTTGACCCGTTCCTCGGATCTGGATCGACTGCTGTCGCAGCCGTCGAGACGGGGCGCCACTACGTTGGATACGACCTGAGCGAGGATTACCTCGAATTAGCGGAGCGTCGAATCCACGAGGGTCGCACCGGCACGCGTTCTGCACGGGCGTAGCCAAGCCCAGCGACACACCGACATCGGCCATGTCGCACGCGGTGCGTCGATGGCTCAGCTGACCGAGCAGCCCAGCCGCCAGTCGTAGTTCTGGAAGGCAACCTTTGGTCTGCTCATCCACACGAGCCGCTGCACGTCTTGGGGAAGCCACCATGCGACCGTTGCAGCCACGAGATCCTTCTGTGCGGTCCCGAGCAACGGCATCCGGTCTGGGCGAACGAAGTCGGTTCCGTACCAAAGAAAGATTCGCGATAGAGCTAGATCGTTGTTCCGAATGTCGTAGACCGCTGCGCCGCCATCGAGGAAGGCCCGCATCTGCGTGTCGAGCTGACGATCCAGATCGTGTCCCGTGAAGGGCTCGGCTCGGAGGCTCGGACACGATACGGAACCACACACGAGGGCACCGTGCACCCTCGGGTCCTTGAAGCGACGAATCTTCCCGTGCTCGACGTCGTCGAGGGACATTTGTTCACCGTCGACGATGATGAACGGGCTGCTGAAGGCGCCCGGAACTCGGAGTACAGAGGATGACGCGTCTGAGAAGGCGTCAGCGGCGAGTCGGAGCGCACCGGCGTTGTACACGTTGATCCAGAACGCCTGGCATTCCGCGGACGTCGACGAATCTGGATCGACTGCGCTCATCGCACTGATATATGCATCGAGCTCGTCACGCATCGAGGGCAGCGTCGAGGGACCATCGGTTGCGATTCTGTCGAGAGCCATTCCGAGCGCTGTGTGATCCACCGTGCGCGTGCCGGTTGGGTCTGGTGTGGCAACACGGAGGGCCCTGAGGGCGCTGAGCGAAGCTTGTGCAGGGTTTGGTCGATCAGCCATCGCTCATGCAACAGGTTGCAGGGAGGTCGTGTTCCTCTTCGGTCAGGAGGAGTCACCCGATTCGGCGAGCAGGTCTGCTGCTTCAGCTACTTCTTCCTGCGGAGTCTTCTGGCTCCGAAGAATCAGATAGCCGATGATGCCCGCCACCGCCGAGCCGACGAATATCCCAAGTTTCGCCTCATCAGCGAGGAGGGATTCCTTGAATGCGAGTTCGGTGATGAACAGCGACACCGTGAACCCGATTCCGGCCAACGCTCCGAGTCCTACGACCGTCTTCATCGAGGTGCGCGGGGGCAGGGTTCCCATATTGAGCTTCAGGCCGATCCAGGTCGCAAGCGTCACACCGACCGGTTTGCCGACGGCAAGACCGACGAACACGCCAAGCGCCACAGGGCTCAGCATCTGATCGAGCAGAGTCTCTTCTCCCCCCACGAACCGGACACCGGCGTTTGCAAGCGCGAACAGAGGAACGATAAGGAACGATGACCATGGGTGGAGCGTGTGTTCCAGCCTGTTGAGCGGCGACACCGACGAATTTGCGACTGCTGCAAGTTCGAGTGCGTCTTGGTCGAGACGTTCCTCAGCATGTGGGGATGCCCTGTTCGCATCCCACCGATCCAGAACCCGCTGGGCCTTCTGCCTGAAGGTCTCGTCCGAGTATCTGGCGTACACGGGGGTCATCAGACCGAGGATCACACCTGCAAGCGTCGCGTGGACCCCTGATTCGAGGAAGGCATACCAAACCCCGAGTGCGAGCAGGGTGTACACGACCATGGACTCGACCCCAGCTCGCTTGACAACGTGGACGACAACGAGCCCACCAAGGGCCACGCCGAGCCAGGCGAAGCTGAGGTCTTCGGTGTAGAAGACGGCGATGACGGCGATCGCTCCGATGTCGTCGACGATTGCCAACGCGAGGAGAAACAGCTTTGCCCCAACGGAAACCCGAGAGCCGAGCAGCGCAACGACCCCGACGGAGAACGCAATGTCCGTTGCCATTGGGATTCCCCAACCCTGCATTGCCTCCGCGTCGGTCGAGTTGATGGCGAAGGCCACGTAGACGAGGGCCGGAACCACCATGCCACCGAGTGCGGCCATCGCAGGCAGTGAGGCCTTCTTTACCGAGTTGAGTTCTCCGACAACGAGCTCGCGTTTGATCTCGAGCCCGACGACAAAGAAGAAGACCGCCATGAGACCATCGTTGATGATGTGCTTGAGCGACTCGTCGATATGGATGATCCATCCACCGACCTCGATGTGCGAGTTGAAGAGCGTGAAGTAGCTCTCGTACCACGGCGAATTCGCCCAGATGATCGCGACGATCGCGGCGATGAGCAGAACGATGCCACCCGCTGCCTCGACCCTCGTGAATTCGAGGACTGGGCGAACGAATCTTGTGGCCACCGGTCTATCCGAATGGACCCACGTTTGATGGATTCTGTCTTGCGAGGAAGGGCCAGCCATGAGACGAAAGACTAGTAAGAACGGAAGCGTGGATCGTTGTCGGTGTGGCGTAGCATCCTGCCGCACGGAGGTACCGGTTGGCACTCGACATTCTCAGATTGGTAGCCGGTCTCGTTGTCCTGATCGTTGCTGCGGATCGACTTGTCATTTCCGCCGTTCGAGTGGCCAAGGTGTTGAACGTCTCGGTCGTCATCATTGGTGCGGTCATCGTCGGATTCGGCACCTCGATCCCAGAGTTCGTTGTCTCCGCGTTGGCCGCAGCAAACGGAAACACCGGTCTTGCAATGAGCAATGTGGTGTCCTCGAACACCGCCAACCTCACGCTTGTGCTCGGAGTTGCGGCCGTGCTCGCCACGGTCCACACCGCCCGAGCTGTGATCAGGCGCGAGGGCCTATTGATGCTGGTGTCGGTCCTGGCGCTCGCAGCGGTTCTCCTCGGTGGCTACGTGTCCCGTGTCGAGGGCGTGCTTCTCATGATCGCGATGGTCGTCGCACTTGTGTTCTTGGTTCGATGGGCCAAGGACGATCCCGAGATGGTGGATGGCGAACTCGACGACATCGAGGCTGACCGCTCCCGCATATGGATCGAGGTTCTGTATGGAGGAATCGCATTGGCTGCAACGGTTGTTGCTGGGCAGCAACTCCTCATAGGCGTGGAAGGAATCGGCGCCGAGCTTGGGTTCTCGGTCCTGCTGATGGGTGTCATCACCGGTGTGGGAACGAGCCTGCCCGAGTTGTCTGCGGCTATTGCGGGCGCAAGAAGAGGTCACTCCGACCTCGTGCTTGGGAACGTGCTCGGTTCGAACATTTTCAACTCGCTGGGTGTCGCTGGTCTCGCTGCGGTCATTGGTCCTGGTGATATATCTGCGGCGCCGACTCTGCTGCTTGTGTTGATGGTTGGTGCAGCGGTGTTCGCCGGTGTGTTCGCGTTCACGAGACAGATCATCACCCGCACCGAGGGCTTTGTTCTGGTCGCGATCTTCGTCGTATACGTGCTGGCCTCTCTGTGAGCACTGCATCGAATGAAGCGATCGTGGCTGCGCTCAGACAGCTGGTCGCGTACACGCAACTTGAAGACGGACGCAGCCAGTCCTTTCGAACCCGTGCATATGAGAAGGCGATCGACGCGATCAGCGTGCGCACCGACGATGTTGGAGCGATGTCAGTCGCTGAGCTCAAATCGATCGATGGCGTTGGAGACTCGACCGCCCGAAAGATTGTTGAGTTCAGCCAGAACGGGTCGATCGGCAAGGTCGATCGGCTGAAGGAGAAGTTCCCTCCGACGATGCTTGAACTGATGCGGATTCCGGGTCTTGGACCAAAGACCGTGCTCGCACTTCAGGACCATCTCGGGGTGACCGATGTGGCAGGTCTTGAGCAAGCGATCGCTGACGAACAGCTTCGAACGCTGCCCGGGCTCGGCGTCAAGTCCGAGAAGAAGATCTCTGAGTCCATCCAGTTGCTCGGCATCCATTCGGATGAGACAAGAACTCCGATTTTCGACGCTATGCGGATCGCCCGCCGCATCGTGGCCGAACTTGAACGGACCGGGCTGTCCGTCAACATTGGGTACGCAGGAAGTTTGCGCAGGCTCGATGAGACGATCGGCGACATCGACATTCTCGTCGTGGCGGACGATGCCGCGGAGATCTCAGCCGCCTTCCAGGGCTTGGCCGGGGTAACGGCAGTACTCGGCTCCGGTTCAACGAAAGCCTCGGTGGTGATCGATGATGCGATGCAGGTTGACCTCCGCGTTGTGGATGAGGATGCGTTTGGTGCCGCTCTCATGTACTTCACCGGGTCGAAAGCGCACAATATCGAGCTCCGTCAAAGGTGTCTCCAGAAGGGCTGGACGCTGAACGAGTACGCCCTGACGAACCTCGACACCGATGAAGTCATCGCATCGAAGACCGAAGCCGATATCTACCACGCGCTCGAGTTGCCGTGGATCACGCCAGAGGTGCGGGAGGGCGTTGGCGAGATCTCAGCGGCCGAACAGGGGCTTCTGTCTCGCCCCCTCAAGGTCGACGACATCCGTGGAGACTTGCACGTTCACACGACGTGGTCAGGGGATGGTCGGAGCACAATGACCGAGATGCTCGACGCCGTCGTGCTCCGCGGGCTCGAGTACGTAGCGCTCACGGATCATGCCGAGGATCTCGCGATCAACGGCCTCAGCCGGGAGCGAGTGTTGGAGGAGCGCGAGGAGATCGAGCAGCAGCGGGCTCGACTGAGCCAGCTCACCATCCTGCATGGCGCGGAACTCAACATCGGGCGTGACGGTTCAGTAGATTACGACCCGGAGTTCCTTGAGGTGTTCGACTTCGGAGTCGCATCGATTCACTCACTGTTCGATCTTGATGAGGCTGCGCAGACGGATCGTCTTCTCGACGCGATTGCGAATCCGGCGGTCAACGTGATTGGGCATCCGTCTGGCCGAAAGATCGGACGCAGACCGGGCGCCCGGTTCAATGCTGATGCGGTATTCGAGGCGGCCGCAGAAACGGGAACCGCGCTTGAGATCAACTCTCACCTTCAGCGCCTTGACCTCTCTGCTCCGCTGATACGCAAAGCGATGACCTTCTCCGGCCTGATGTTCGCCGTATCGACTGATGCCCACCACACCACCGAGCTGGCGAATGTGGAGTGGGGAGTTGCACAGGCACGTAAGGGTTGGGTGCCGTCTGAGCGGGTTCTCAACTGCTTAACGTTGGCTGAATTCAGCTCGTTTGTGGCCCGAAAACGTGGGATCTGAACGAGTTTCTGGGTTCAATAGCCCCATGGACGAATCAAAGCTTGAACACTCAGCGCAGCAGCGGTCCGGTTGGGCTGCAGTGGCCGGTGTTGGCGTCGCATTGGGTCTGACGGAGCTGTTTGCCGCTCTGTCAACATCGATTCCTTCTGCGATCTCTGCGATCGGGTCGGTCGTCATCGACCTGTCGCCGAGCTGGCTGAAGAACTTCGCTATCTCTGCTTTCGGAACTGCGGACAAAGCTGTACTCGCGATATCGATCGTTGGCGTGGCGCTCGTGATCGGGTGGTTCACCGGCAAGGCATCTGCACGGCGTCCACTCCCGATCTTTGTTGCATTCGCCGGCGCAGCTGTCGTCGGCATTGCCGCACAGCTTGCCCAGGAGGGTGCATCGACCTCGGCTGTGATTGCATCAACGGTCTTTGCGATGGGCGCTGGGCTCGGCACTTGGTACGGCATCGTGGTGTGGTCCGCACCGACGGAGCGTGAGATCGCCGACGGCGATCCGATCAGCCTCAGCAGGAGGCGCTTCGTCATGGGGGTTGCCGCTGCGGGAACGGTCTCGGTTGTCACAATCGGCGTTGGTCGAGCGCGGCTCAGGTCGAGGGCAGAGGCCCAACGGGCATCTCTGGAACTTGCCACTCCAGTCGAGAGCCAACCAGACCCCGATGCGTCGAATGACTTTGATCTCGCCGGGCTCACTCCGATTGTCATTGGCAACGCGACCTTCTATCGCATCGACACTGCTCTTGTCGTGCCGACTGTTGATCCAGACAACTGGAGCCTCAAGATCACAGGGATGGTCGACCGAGAGGTCGAGTTCACGTATGACGAATTGTCATCGATGCCACTCATTGAGCGATACGTAACCCTGTCGTGTGTGTCGAACGAAGTCGGCGACCGGCTCGTCGGGAATGCACTATGGACGGGTGTGCATCTCAAGGATCTTCTCGACGAGGCAGGTGTTCGTTCAGGGGCAGACCAGATTGTTGGCCGATCCGTGGATGGGTGGACTGCAGGATTCCCAACCGAGATGGCCTACGACGGAAGGGATGCACTGCTTGCGATTGGTATGAATCGCGAGGTGCTTCCCGCAAATCACGGTTTCCCGGCCAGACTCGTCATCCCCGGTCTGTATGGCTACGTGTCCGCCACCAAGTGGCTATCCGAGATCGAACTCACAACGTGGGATGCGTTCGATGGTTACTGGATCCCAAGAAATTGGTCCAAGGAAGGGCCGATCAAGACACAGTCACGGATCGATCGACCACGCAGTCGTGAGACGGTCGATGCCGGCACATTCACTGCGGCTGGGGTTGCATGGGCGCCGACGAAGGGCATTGCCGCAGTCGAGGTCCAGGTGGACAACGGGTCATGGCAGATAGCTGAACTCAGCAAGCCACTGTCGGGCGATGCATGGGTGCAGTGGAAAGCCGATATTGATCTCAGCGCCGGTGATCACCAGATCCGTGTGCGAGCCACCGACGGAACTGGGTTCACCCAGAGTGAGATCGAGGTTCCCCCCGCACCTAATGGTGCCGAGGGTTGGCACACCATCAACATGAGCGCGGCATAAGGCTGCGTTCAATCGTTTCCAGTTCAGTCGTATCCTCGGCGTCATGGAAAGTGTGCCACCCACGAATGCGCCAGAGTCGTTGACCCCAGAGGTCGTCCAGCCGGACGAACCTGCCGAGGCGGACGACAGACCGTCAGTAACGGAGCCATCAAAGCTCATCCGCATCGCATCGATGACGCGAGCGATGTTGGACGAGGTGCGCGAAGCGCCTCTGGACGAAGCCGGTCGTGTCCGGCTTCTGACCATCTACGAAAGCTCCCTGGATGAGTTGAAGGAGGTCGTTTCGGACGACCTCAAAGAGGAGCTCGATGCGGTGTTTGTCCCGATCAACAACGAGCCGACTGAGGCAGAACTGCGGGTTGCCCAGGCCCAGCTCGTTGGCTGGCTCGAGGGATTGTTCCACGGGATCCAAGCCTCGCTGATCAGTCAGCAGATGGCAGCGACTGCACAGCTCGACCGGATGCGACAACGCAAGGCAATCGAAGCAGGAGAGACCGAAGGAAACGGTCTCTATCTGTAGCGTCCCGTCGTGCGTCCGAACGGATCGCACCAGATCTGCGCGGGTAGGCTGAACGCATGTCGCTGTACTCACTGAGCAGTCCGCCCCCCTTGGTCGATCCGATCATGGTGATGGGCCTCGCCGGATGGGGAGACGCCGCATCCGCTGCCTCCGACGCCGCAGATTGGATCGCCGAGGATGGCCAGCCGATCGTGCAGTTCGACGCTGACCAGATCTTCGACTATCGCTCCAACCGACCGGTTCTTCGCATGTCGGCCGGCGAGCTTCGGTCGCTGACCTGGCCACGCCTTGAGATTGTCCACGTGCGACCAAGCGGCCGTGACGTTCTTGTGATGGTCGGGAACGAGCCGGATTACGCGTGGATGGAGATCTGTGAGGACCTCACCACCATTGCTTCGACGCTTGGAGTCACCAAACTCGTGACGCTCGGAGCGGTGCCAACACCGGTCCGCCACAATCTCGATGCCACGGTGTTCTCGACATCATCCGATCCGAGACTTCTGCTTGTGACTGATGAGATGCTGATGGATGACATAGTGGTTCCAGCCTCAGCCGGAACCGTGTTCCGTGCGGCGATTGAGGAATCGGGGATCCCATCGGTTGGCTACTGGGCGCAGGTACCGCAGTATGTCGGTAGGCCCTACCACCCGGCAATCCTGGCGTTGATTCAGAAAGCGCAGGACCAGGTTGGCTTTGATGTTGAGTTGGCCGATGTCGTTGCAGATGCGGCCGAGCAGATCGACCGGCTTGATGACATCCTTGAACGTCGCGAGGATGCAAGGGAGTTCGTCGAAGGGCTCGATGTGAGCGTCGGTACGACCGCATCATTCCCAGAGGACTTGCCGACTGCAGATGAGCTCGCCGACGAGGTGGCGGAGTTCCTTAGAGAGGCGGAGGGCGAGGAGAGCTAAGTGCTCCTCGCTAGTTGCTGAGTATTCCGACGAATAGCGTCAGGACGATCAGCGCAGCCGTTACCGCAATCATCGCCCACACGGACCAGGTGAGCCCCTTGATGGCGCTGATCTGGTCTCGGATGGCGGCAGTGAGCTGAGCAAGCTCGACGTCGGATGAAGTGGATGGAGCAGCCTTGTGCACACGCGTGGGTTCCGAAGCCATCGCCGCGACCGATGCGGAAGCCGCAGGTGCCGGCTTCGACGTTGGCGGCTCATCCAGTGAGAACACTTCGTCAACCACTGTTGCTGTTTCCGTTCCAACAGGGATCAGCTCAATGATTTCGCCGTCGCTTGGATGTCCGAGACAGAGTGACAGGGGAGCGTCAAATGAGCGAACCTGCACACGCTCGCCCTCGGCGAACGTTCCGTTGCGAGAGCCGGCGTCCTGCACCTTCCAACCAGCACCATCATGCGAAATGATCGCATGCTTGCGTGAAATCCCTGGCCGGACAATGCGGATCGTGGCCTCAGGATCGGAACCAACGAGAGCGGTCGCATCGTCGTCGATGCTGGTCTCAGTTCCTTGGTAGGTGATCGTCAGTGGCACGGCAGAACCCCTTGGCGTTCGTATCGAGCCGTCAGGGTAACGGGAACCAAGCAAAGAGCGTGTATCCCCACAAATCAAGGCGATCTCCTCTGGTCAAGCCACCCGAGTCTCTCTAGCCTGCGTAATAGGAACACAAGAGGAGGGCCTCGATGAAGGTCGGCGATGTCATGACGTCAGACGTCGAGACAATTGATGCCAAGGCACCATTGAAAGACGCTGCCATGGCCATGGTTGAAGCTGGGATCAGTGGCCTTCCGGTTGTCACCGAAGACGGCATGGTGGTCGGGATCATCACCGAAGCAGATTTTGTGACGGCGGAAGCAAACCGCTCGTGGGGTCGCCAACGCAAGCGACTTCTGGCCAATCTCTTCTCGGATCCGGAACCGCCGCAAGCCCGAGTTGTTGGCGACGCCATGACCGCGGACCCCGAGACCATCGACCGAGACTCGTCGGTGACAGAGGCTGCGCGCAAGATGACAGACATCGGTGTGAAACGTCTCCCAGTTGTTCTGCCGGATGGCAGGCTCGAGGGGATTGTGTCCCGAGCTGACGTGATGGCTGCATTCGCCCGATCCGACGAGGCCTTGAAGGACGAGATCATGAATGATGTTGCTTTGGGCGTTCTGCAACTCCACGATGCAGACCTCACGATCGATGTTGATGATGGCGTTGTTTCGCTGAGTGGAACGGTGCCGGCGAAGTCTGATGCGAGGTTGCTCGAGGAGCTCGCATCGCGGGTGGAGGGCGTCGTGTCGGTGTCGTCGAGTGTGAACTACGAGAGGGATGACGCCACTGCAGGCTTCTAAACACACAAGACAATCAGAACAATCCGGAATAGACCGCAGCTACGAATTGGTTGTACGGGCTCAGAGAGAGGAACCCAACACCGTGCTGACTTTGAGTGATCTGATGTGGGAGCCAGATCTCAACTGGCGCGAGCAGGCCGCGTGCGCTGGCATCAACAGCGACCTGTTCTTCCCGGTTTCCGATGAGGAACCGGCGTCTGCTGAGGCGAAGGCCGTTTGTGCCGAATGTCCTGTGCGCGAGGCATGTCTGCAGTATTCACTTGCAACCAACCAGGCTGCTGGCGTTTGGGGCGGCCTCGATGCAGGAGACCGCAGACGCATGCGCCGCCGGATCCGAGATCGCGAGCGTCGTAAGGCTTCGTGATCCGATCTGGACTGAGGGCTCGATAGCCGCTGTTCTTCGGGCGCCGCCATACTTCCGGAAATGAGCACCGTCCTCGTTCGCATCGCCGTGTTTGTTGCCGCAGCAGCTGTTCTCGTTCTTGAGATCGTGGCTGGCAGAATCCTCGCTCCGTATGTTGGTGTGAGCCTCCAAACGTTTACCGGCATCATTGGAACGATCCTTGCGGCAATTGCTCTTGGTGCTTGGATTGGTGGCCGAGCGGCAGATCGCTACGACCCTGATCGGCTGCTTGGGCCGGTACTGATCGTCGGCGGAGTTCTTGCCGTCGTGTCACCAGCCGTCGTCTACGTCGTTGGTCCGAACGCGACAAGCGAAGGGCCCCTGACCATCATTGCGCTTGCCGCCATCGGCTTTTTCCTTCCCGCTGCCGTTCTGTCCACGGTCACACCAATCGCTGCCAAGGCCTCGCTCAGCTCTCTCGAAAGCACAGGCGTTGTCGTCGGGCAGCTCTCGGCGCTTGGCACCGCTGGTGCCTTGTTTGGCACCTTCGTGACGGGCTTCGTGCTCATCGCTTCGATGCCAAGCCAGCCCATCACCTGGTTTGTCGGTGCGGTGCTGGTGCTGCTCGGTTCGGCGTTGTCCTGGTCAGGAATGAGAACAGCCGTCGTTGTTGGTGTGCTCGCTCTTAGCTTCGCCGTCGTCGGAGCCTCGGCGATCGCGGCGCCATGCGATCACGAGACCGCATACTCGTGCGCCATCATCACCGGCCCGAATGACGCGCCAACGGTGAAGGCCCTGATCCTCGACACGTTCGTGAACAGCGTGGTCGACACGGAAGACCCGGCGTGGTTGTCCTCCCGCTACGCCAGAGCGATGGATGCTGTTGTGGCCTCTCGGGTCGACGGGTCGTTCAACGGCCTGTATGTGGGCGGCGGAGGGTTCGCCATGCCGCGGTACTACGAGGCAACCAGAGGATCGAGCGCGACCGTGCTCGAGATCGACCCCGCTCTGCCCCCGATCGCTTTTGATGAGCTCGGTCTCGTCGATGGGCCGTGGTTGACCATCGTGACTGGAGATGCGCGCGTCGGGCTCCGCAGTGCCGCAGGGCCGTTCGAGGTCATTGTGGGGGATGCGTTCAGCGGGCGGTCGGTCCCGTGGCACCTCACGACGAAGGAATTCATCAGCCAGCTTGACGAGGTGCTCACCCCCGATGGCGTCTACGCCATCAACGTGATCGCCCACCCTCCGAACGAGTTTGTTCGCGCTGAGCTTGTGACCCTGGCGTCAGTCTTCGATCACGTCGTTCTCGTTTCTCCCCAGCGTCAGCTCGATGGCGGGCGGGGCGGCAACTACATCCTTGCCGGTAGCCGCACCCCGTTCGACGGCGACCGGATCGCCAACCTTGTGACGGATGGTGAGGTCGTGCTGGTGGACGCCGAAGCCCTGGACTGGGCACGTGGTGGACTGGTTCTCATCGACGAGTTTGCTCCCACCGACCAACTGTTGAGCAGACCACAGCCGTAGCGCTTCACCCGTGCGCTGGGCCAGCGAGCTAGCCGACGTCCTTCTGGGTCTGTGCGAGTTCGTGGAGACCGTCAAAGGGAAAGATGCCCATCGAGTGGCCATCAGGTGCGAATACGACACTGATCGCATATGCGCCAACCAGACTGGCATTCACGATCCGGCTCACTTCTGGGTCCGCTGGTGGGCGGACTCCGACGGGGTTACGACAGTCTGCACAGGGGCACGCATCGCGCAGGACATGGGCCGCTATGCGATCGGTCGTCCCATCGCTCCATGACAGGACGATGTACTCGCCTGATTCGATCTCAATCCGATCGGGTTCCATGTTGTTGCCTGCGGTGGGTGAGGGCGTTACTCCTCAGCGATGTCGATACCGGTGATCGAGACGGGCTCGTGTGGCCGATCCTGCGGTCCGGTTGGAGCGTTTGCGATGGCATCGACGATGTCCAGACCCTCCGTGACTTCGCCGAAGATCGAGTAGGCATTCGGAAGTCCGTAATCCGCGTGCATGATGAAGAACTGTGAGCCGTTGGTGTTCGGTCCAGCGTTCGCCATTGCGAGGGTTCCCCTGCTGTAGGACGACTTGGAATGCCCGAGCTCGTCGCGGAAGCGATATCCCGGTCCACCGGTGCCAGTGCCCGTGGGGTCGCCGCCCTGGACCATGAATCCCTTGATGACGCGGTGGAAGATGACGTCGTCGTAGAAGCCATCATTTGCGAGGAACACCCAGTTGTTCACCGTCTGCGGTGCGTCTGAGGCGTAGAGACTCACCGAGATGTCACCGGCCGTCGTATGAATAACGGCGGTGTAGGTTTTGTCGCGATCGATCGTGAGTTCGGGCGCGGAGCTGTATTGCTGTGCCATGGGGTCCCCTTCGTGAAGTCGTATCGAGATGGTAATGCACCCGTGTTGCCGACTTCCGGGGTCGCTTTATGGCGGGTCGTGTCCGCTGGACTGGTGCGGTCTGATGAGTCGACGTCTGTGCGGCGGAGTGTCGGGGGCGATTCGGTAGCCGGACCGGTGTATCGCTACGTGATGGTGGTACCAACACAGCGTGGTGAGATTGCTGGGATCGTGGTTTCCGCCATGGCCGAACGGTTGGATGTGATGTGGTTCCAAGCGGTAGCGTGATCGGCATCCGTCGATGGTGCATCCACCATCACGAGCAGCGACAGTGTCGCGAATTGCTGGCGGGATTCTTCTTCGTGCGGCCGAGGTTGATACCGGTGTTGCGCCGTCCATTCCGACGACCCTCACCGTGCCCGAGCAGAGCATCTCCTCCAGCGTGTCAGGACCGACCTGTGGTCCAAACTGAACAGCAGCGCCCGTCTCGGCGGGGTTCTCGTTTCGTGCGTCAACAAACACGGTGACATGGGGACTGGCCGACTCCGACGGAATCTCGTCGCCTCTATCGAGGGAGTCCATAGCCATTGCGACCACTGCATCAGCTTGGCGTTGACCGCGACTGGACTCAACGTCCGGGCTCTCGATCCGCAACTCGTCTGCACGTTCCTGCAGTGCCTTTTCGACGACATGGCCATCGCTCCCCGGGAGTTCTCCCCAGAATCGGAACGAGGATCGGTCGAGATTCGGTTGCGAGGTGAAGTATCGACCTCGGTGCGCATCACGCTCATCAACCGAAGTGGTGTGACGTCTTGCTCTCGTCAATCGAGCCACCGTATGAAGGTCGCGCTCGAAACTCTCGTTCAAAGATGTCTCGTCCGCTCCGGACGCTGCGTACTTCGTGGCAGCAACGGCCCTGTCAAAGGTGATCGAAGCGGAGGCAAGGCGGAACGAAACCGAACGGTGATGCGGAATCGTGCGAGCGAGGTACACGAGATCCCTGGCGGTGTGGTCGCTGACATCGGTGTGCGATTGCACATACTCGGTCAGCGATCGAGACGCATCAGCCAGGGGCGCTTGACCGGAATCAAGCTCGTTGACGAGTACCACCTGTTGTGCTCTGAGGTCGGCAATTTCGTGCTCGAGTGAGGACAGATTTTCGGTCATCTGCTCGATGTTGGGCGGTGTGAACATATGGACAACGTATGTCATGGGTGTGACAGAAACCGGCCATTTTGAACGTTCAGAGACGAAGGCCCTACGG